>JANMIM010000657.1:0-18187 GCA_031375795.1 Bacteroidota bacterium | reverse complement strand
CAGCGACCATGACCAGCGTCTCCCCGGGCAGGTTGCGCTCAAAGGTATAGGCGGCGCCGATGGGCTCGTACTGGTACTTGCAATCGACCAAGCCCGCGAGGGCGGCGGCTTTCTCGAGGCGCTGCTGGGCCAGGGCGTCGCGTTCGGGATTTTCGTCAAAGAAGACCGGACGCCCCACGACCGCAGATTTGACGTCTTCGCCCACGATCGCATCGGCTTGGCGCTTGAGTTCGGCGATCACGAGGGCCACGAGCTGCTCGGCCGTGTAGCGGTGCAGCCCGATTTTGGTGTCACGAAAGCGGTCGTTGGGGAGAATGCGCTTGATGGATTTCATGAAGCGGCCCTTCATGCCACTGGAAACGTAGGCATCGATGGCAGCCTGCCCCACAAAATGCCCGCCGCCCGTCTCTGGAAAAAAGAGGATGGACGGGATGCTGATCACGCTGACCAAGGCATTGGTCTGGGTGTCCAGGATCGCGAGCGCGCTGTTGGAGGTGCCAAAGTCGATGCCGTAGATGTAACGTGGCATATTTTTCCTTTTGAGGGGCACAAATATAGGCAGGGGGAATGGAAAACAGCGAGGCGTCTTGGAAGAAAACCGAGGCAATTCCCGGCAGGATTCTTGAACAAACAAGCCGCTGTGGCTACTCACAGATCAATCTACAATGCGGGAGCCACGCGGCCATCTGCTTGCGGATGGCGTCTCGCTTGGCGGGGGTGTCGGTGCAGGGGTTGTGGCTGAGGGAAGTCAATCGAATAAAACCTTGCACTTAGGAACCAGGCGTTTCATCTCTTGTAGGATTGATTCTCGTTTCTCTGGAGTGTCGGAGCAGGGGTTGTGGCCGATTTGGAGGATTTCCAACGAAGACAATGTTGAAACGACATTGGGAAATACGACAAGTTGATTGCTACTTAGGTTCAGCACCCGGAGAGATTTAAGGAAAACCAATTGAGAAGGCAAGGCCGTCAGCAGGTTGCGGTCGATATGCAGCTCACGTAAAGAATCCAATTTACCCATAAATGGAGTCAAAGATTCAATTCTATTCCCGCTGGCATACAAACGCTTCAACCGACGCAAGTTTCTGATTTCCATTGGGATGCTACGTACCCTATTGTCAGCAAAACTAAATGTTTCAAGGCTCCTTAATCGTGCAATATCGATCGGTATGTTTTTTATAGAATTTCCATCTAGAATTAGGACCCTTAACCTCACAGTCTCATCGCAAATACGATTGGGAAATGTCTTGAGCATCGAATTGTCCAATTTGATCGCATCACAATGAAAAACGATCTCCGAAACAGTCCGAGCCAAATAATATTCCTGCCCTTTGGTGTCTAACAAATACCTTCCATGCGGCTTTTCAATTTCGGCAAACCCTGGAAAATGAAAATTGCTCGCCCGATCATATTGATATGGCAGCACCACTTCTCCCAACTTATTGACATAGCCAAACTTGCCATTCTTATAAGCAAGTGCCAAACTATCTTCATAAAAATAGAAGGCGTTGAGGAGCTTTTGATTTAGACTTTGCTGTACACGCATCTTGTTCTCGGACTTAAATGCTTCAAATCGTTCCCTAAACGCCTCATCACGTTGGTCATTTGCTTCACGGACGGCATTGCGAAGTTCTGCTTGCGTCCTTTGAAGCAAAGCCACCACGTTGCGAAGGGAATCCTTTGCAATATTGGCCTCATTCCGTAATCGGTCAATTCTTTTGAAAACACATAGAATCTCTGGCTGCACTTCCGATGCGCGCCCTGGACAATCTATAATTGCAGCTTGGTATTTGTTGATCGCGGATAGGAATCTCCCTTTGTGAAACTCCGACTCTCCACTCTTCATCAAGTCATCAAAATTATCACATCTTGGCTGTGCAATGGTCTCGTGTGCCAGAAAGAAAATGAAAAATATCAACAAAAGGCCTTTCATATCATTTAGGTTAAGAACTTTCCAAATCTCCTATATCTCTACCCAAAACAGTTCCCACTTTTCCCTGAAGCTACCTACCAATATCGGGGGATATTGAACGATTGGCACAGCGCCAAAGTCCAAGATCATTCTTCTTACGACATCATTATCTGGATCCAACGCGAGTGCAGCTTGAAGATATTCGACTGCAATCTCTGGCTCGCCATTGCGGGCTTGCCCCTTGGCATCTTCTACCATTTTTCTCACCTGCATATCCACGCGTGCTTTCTCTGCAACCATGTAGGACTTTAGGCTTTCTTCAGCAAGGCCTTGGGAAAACTGCGCACGGTCCTCGGCCCTCTCGGCTCTTTCAGCGGCTGCCTTGGCAAGTTGCTCACTCTGCAATGCTTCCAGCCTCTGTTCCGACGCATACGCAAAAAATCCCATCGCCACCACAACGCCGGCCACTGCAGTCAACAGCGCAATCCTCGTCTTGCGCAATTGCCTGGCCTTGAGCCTTCGCTCAGTTTCTAGCTTTTCCAGCTCCTCGCGCAATTGGTGCTCTCGCGCTTGTCGCTCATTCTCAGCTTGCTGACGCTGTCGCTGTGTGCGCGCACGCAGGATCGGCGCGATGAGCGTGTCGTGCGAAAGCTCGAGTGAGGTCCCGCCTGTGCTATTTTGTTCGGCGCGCAACAAATGGCGGTCGCGGAGCAGGCGATCCAAAATATCGGCGTCCAAATACTCGAGGCAGGCCAGCCGATCCAGCGCAATCCGCTGCCCCGATTTGATCAATTCTTCCTCGATAAATGCCTGTGCATCATTGCGGATTGCCTCGGGCAGGTCATGGATACAATCGTAATAAAATTCCAGGAATATATCGTCAAAAGCCGGGATGTCCTCTGGCCGTATCTCGGGTTTGCGCAATAGCTCCAACCGACTGCACAATATCTGCAATTGCGTTGTTTCGACGGACTGCTCCTGCCCCTTGGTGAGGTAGTCGAGGATGCTGTTGAGTGCCAATGTGGAATAGCGAAAGGGCTGTGTCACAAAGCCTTCGGGCATGCCAGCGGGGCGCGTAATCGCTAATTCCGCCTTGGCGCGCATCAGTGGGCCCAGCTGAAAACGCGTATGCAAGAGGTCGGGCAAATAATCCGAAAGTCGGTTGAGCAGGCTGTAGCGGTCTTCCCGTATGGCGTACAGCACATGAAACTCCATCGCCTCATTGAGTCGCTGCAAGGCGTTTTCATCCAAGAAATCTTGATGGCTGCGCTGCTTGATCTCCAGCACCGCACGGAACTGCTTGGGAACCACGCGGTACAGCAAATCGGCCATCTGCTTTTTGAAGGCAAAAATCGCCTCTTTGGGGTGCGTGAACAATTCCTCAAACTGATCAAAAATCAGATAGAATTGCGGTTTTGAATCGCTGCCATCGATGACGGATGGCCCACCGTCGGCAGCTGATTCATCGGAACCTTTGCGCTTACCCGCAGCCAACGAAACGGCCTTAAAATGTTGCCACAGAGAGCCATCTTGCGCAATCACTTGATCCAAAAAAGTGCTCGGTACAGCCGGCAAGGCGGCATGAATGGCCTCCAATGGCGATGGCGAATTGGGCCCCTGATACGCGCCGATGCGGATCTGCAAGACCATCGCATCGGGCTGCAAGAGCAAGATCGGGAGCAAGCCGGCATTGATCAAGGAGCTCTTGCCAAAGCCGCTCTTGGCATATAGCAAGACTTGCTGCTCACTCGACAGTAGGGCCGTAAGCCGCTGTATTTCAAGCTCCCGCCCAAAGAATATGCCGCTTTGCGCCGTGCTAAATGGCGCAACGCCGGGATAACGATATTGTGGTTCAGGCTTCATAATAGGGCCCGCAGGCATCGTATTGAAACGGATTTTCAGCGCGGCCCTCCTCCAGTAATTTCTCGTAGCCGCCGATGACCTTGAGATGGCGCATCAGCAGATTGATGCGCGCCGTCTGCTCCATGCCCTGCGTGAAATCGGAGTGCACCGCATCGAAATGGATCAGGCAAAATGTCTCAAAATCCTGCGGCGTCCAAGCCTGACTCACAAATTTGACCACATTTGCGACGATCACTCTTTTGGGCTCATTGTCAACGGATTCCCGCCGCAACTGCGTTTCGGAAAATTGGGAATGCAAGGTTTTTACGAAGCCTTCAATGTCGGTGCTCACGAAGCTCACCTTGAATTGCGCCTCCATCAAGGTTTTGTTGTCGCGCATGGGCATTGCTTGCGCTGCAGCATACAAAAATCCTTCGTCAAAATTGATCCTCAGCAGGTGCAGCAACATCTGAAAATACCATTTGTCAAATTCGAAACCCAAGAAAATAATGTTGTGCGTACGGTCACCGCTGAAGCAAGCCACCAAATCATCGGGAAGGTTTTTGTCGCCGTAGATCGACTTGATCAGGTCAAAAAAATCACTGTGGTTGGTGATGAGGCTCTCGGGTTCGGTCTCACAACCCAGAAGATTGTACAGCAAGGGCTGTGCAGAAGTCGGGGATTCCTCCAATGTCCGCTTGATTTTGGTGGCATAAAACTGGTGCTTGAAAGGCAATTTCCGCTGCGCAAATGCCTGATTCAGTGCCAAATCGGGCGTCACGACCACATATAGATGAAAAGGGATTTGCGCCAGCAATTCCAGTACCGGATTGGTATTGGTCGATCTGTAAAACGCCTTGATTTCGCTGAGCAACAACCGTTTTTCATTGGCATTTTTGTACACCAAAAATCCGTCCCCATGGTGGTAGGACAAGATACGCGACGGATACTTGGCCGCCAATTGCTGGAAGAATTGCTCCTGCCGGTGCGCCATATCAAAATTGACGGTGGCACCCGGCCCTACAAACAAAATGGTCTTCTGATCGGCAATGGCCTCCACCAATTGTTTCCAAGCAAGCGGGTCGAGGGGGGTCATGGGTTCCATGGGCGGGTGGGGTTTTGTACACAATGATGGACTCTGACAGAACCAAGGTATGCGAAAGGATAGGCTTCCAAATACTTCATAGTTAGGTGCTTAGGTGAAACAATTCGAATTTACCCAGAATCAGGAAGGGTGGCTTCCCCTGAAATGGGGAGGTGGGGATGCGAGAATTAGGATGAAGATTTATGGAAATAGTTCACGTTCCCGTACATCGTCTAATGAAAAATCACGAGACACTTTGGCAATGCTATTTCAAATTCCCTCCTAAGCGCATCTCGCTGAGCTTTAGTTTGCGTACATGGATTCGCTCCGATCCTCAATATTTTGAGCTTCTGTAATTTCTTAATCGCTGTGAAAGGATTATCATCCTTCGTGATTCGAACCCTGTTTCCGGTGAGGCCGAGATATTCAAGACTCTGCATTTTTGTAATTTGGCAAGGGACCGTTTGAAGTTTGTTGAAGCTCAATTCTAGCCTATGTAGGTTTTTAAGTCCATAAATTGCGGTATCAAGTCGCTGTATTTCGTTGTACTCAAGTTCAAGGTCTTGCAAAACATCCAGCTGGAACAGTTGTAATGGCAACTTCGAGATTAAGTTGTGGCATAAATTAAGTTCCTTAAGGGAATTAAGATTGGAGATCTCTGAAGCAATTTCACGAATTTCATTATCATGTAAATCAAGTTTCTCCAATGCTCTGTTTCGAGTTACGTTCTTCATTCGTTTCAATCGGTTGCTTGCCAAGTTAAGGTAAGCCAACCTGAACAAGTGATCCATCCTCATGGGAATCCAACGAATCGAGTTTTCGGCTGCCACGAGAATCTCGAGACTATCCATTTCGTAGACCTTTTCAGGCAGCCAAACTCGCTTCTCAAAGCTGTAGTCTATGGCGTGATCACTTGTCTTGTTTCCAGAAATTGACATCCTTCGCCTCTTTCCGTGTTCATCAATCAAATAATGCATATCTGATTTCTTGACTCGAGCATATCCATCGAGTTGAAATTGAGTAGCATCATCCCATTCTCCCAGAGTATCTATTTGCACTCCTTGCTGGTTTATGTAATAGAATTTACGAACTCCCGAAACAATTTTCGTCGCCAAAGTGATGGGCCTGCCCAATAGGGGCATTGAGTCAACAAGATCATAATATGTTTGTTCGACTTGTTTCAAAAGTCCCTCCAAAGACTCCACTCTTTTCTTTACCGCAAGAAGGCTATCATTGCTTTCCTCATATTTCTGGTTTACTGAATCAATCAAACGCAATTTCGTACTGAGCAGGGTTCTCAATCTGTCTACGGAATCCTGCCGAGCTTTTGCCATCCTCTGCAAATCGCTTGCGATTGACATGATCCTTTGAATTCTTTCTTGTGCTTCGCTTTCCCGTTCAGGGCAATCTAACTTGGCCGAAAGATAGCTATTCACCGCTCGCTTGTAATCACTGGATTGCACACGACGGTCTCCTTCTTGCATCAATCGATCAAATTCAGGACATTGGGCAAACACATGGCTTGCTGCACCAAAAAGTCCAAGAAACAGAGCATAAACTCTCAATCTAATGTTTCTATTAACGAATGCCTTCATTGTAGTATTATAAAATGTTCTATTTCAAGACTATTAATTCTAATTCCGTTCTGATGCGATATTTTCAACGAATTCGATTCCATTAGGGTCGCAAAATCGTTGGCTTTACTTTTCCATTGGATGCAGGTCATAAATGCTTTTTCATTACCCAAAAGCAGTAACTCAACTATCTTTATCACTCCAAGATTTGATTCTTTCACGTAGTTCAATTCTCGTTGAATCAACCTTCAATGCGCTGTCTAAAGTTGAGATGGCCATGTCTAAGTGCCCTTGTAACCAATAGGAATTTGCCTTTCTTTCCAACTGACCGACCACATTGTCTACTAGTTCTTTGTGTGTCACATCAGCTTCCTGCCTAGCGATACGCTCCCTTCGCAGAGAAATTTCCATCGAATCTCGAGTAACTCTCATTTCATTTTTTGCTACATCCGCATTCCTCGCACTTTCATTTGCTTGCCGAGCCTTTTCGGAAGCCATCAGAAGCGCAATCCCAGCAACAATACCGGCAATTACCGCCCCCGCAAGTGCTAGTCGCGTCTTGCGCAACATACGAAGCTCACCTTCACGGATGGATTTGGCATGCTCCAACTCATTTCGCAGCCTATTCTCCTCAGCCTCCCGATCCCTTTCTGCTTCAAGACGCGCAGCCTCCCTAGCCTTCCTCCCCTCCTCCACCTCCCTCCTTTTCTTCGCCAACAAAATCGGCGCGATCAGGGTATCGTGCGATAGCTCATAGGAAATCCCGCCGGTGCTGCTGCGCTCGGTGCGGAGGAGGTGACGCTCGCGCAGGAGCAGGTCCAGGGATTGCTCGCTGATGCTCTCCAGGCATACGAGCCGGTGGTAGGCGATGCGCTGACCGTTGAGGATCAGTTTGTTTTCGATGAAAGTACGGGTGACGGCTTGGTCCTGCTCGGGGAGGCATGCGATGCTCTCGTCGTAAAATTGCAGGAAGATGTTGTCGAATTCGGGGATGTCATCGACGGTGATGAGGGACTTGCCGAGGCGCTCGATGTGGCTGCACAATATCTGGAGTTGCGTAGTCTCGACCTGCGGTTGTTGCCCGCTCGTGAGGTGGTCGAGGATGCGCTGCACGGCCTGCGGGCTGTACTGAAAGGGTTGATGCTGGTAGCCCCCTTCCAACAACGCTGGACGCACGACCGCTTCCTCGGCCTGCGCGCGGCTCAAGGGGCCCAATTGATACTTATGGTGCTGCAAGTCGGGCAAATAGTCGGCCAAACGATTGAGTTCGCTGTAGCGGTCCTCGCGGATGGCATACACGACACGGATTTCCATTTCGCGGTGCAGCAATTCAAATTCTCCGCGGCTCAACAAAGCCTGGTTTTGCCGCTGCCTGATCTCCAATACGCTCTTGAAATGGGGTGGCACCGCACGGTACAACAAGCCGGCCAATTGTTTCTTGAAGGCAAATATGCTGGCCTCTGGATGCGAAAACAACTCCTCAAACTGGTCGAAGATGAGGTAATAGACCTTGGACGCGGCGGCGAGCAGACTGTCTGCCTTGAAATGGTACCACAGGGAGCCTTCATTGGGGATAATACGGTCCAAAAAGGTCTCTTGCACGATGGACAGCGCCTGATGAACAGCATCCAAGGGCGAAGAAGAATTTGCGTCGACATAGGTGCCTATCCGTACAGGCATAATATGCGCGGCACCAGATGCCTGCAAACGTGGAATGAGTCCTGCATTGAGCAATGAGCTTTTCCCAAGACCGCTCTTGGCGTAGAGCAAGACCTGCTGATGCGTGTCCACGAGCTCGGTGAGCCACTCCAATTCGGAACTGCGGCCAAAAAAGAGCTCCTTTTGGTCGGGATTGAAGGGCTCCAATCCTGGGTAGCGATATTGCGTTTCAAGATTCATGATAGGGGCCACATTGTTCATATTGAAGGGAGTTTTCTGCGCGGCCGAGTTCCAAGAGCTTCTGGAATTGGCCGTGGCGCTCGACATGGTCGATGAGCATCGTGATGCGTTTGGTTTGGCTCATCTCTGGCGTGAAATCTTTGTACACGGCTTCGAAATGAATCATGCAAAAGACTTCCAGTTCGGCTGGGGAAAAGGCCTTGATCACAAACTGCAGCATACGGGTCTTGTTGTAGTGCTGGTATTGAGGCGCTTCCAGCGACGGCTTTCGCAATGCCATCGGCTCAAATTGTGACAACAACTGGTTTACAAATCCGAGCAAATCATCGTCCACAAACTCAATTTTGATCTGCGCCTCGAGGATGGATTTTTGATCGTGAAAGGGTGACAAGGGCACCGCATATTGCCATCGGTCGTCGGCGATCACACCCAAAATATGCACGAGCAACTGAAAATACCATTTGTCGAATTCGAAGCCCATGAACACGATGCTCTGCGTGCGCTTGGCATTGAACATGGTGGCGATCTCGTCGGGCAGGTTGAGGTCTCGCACAAAGGAGGTGAGGTAACCAAACATGTCGTCGTGACAGCAGATGATGGTTTGCGGATCTTTCACGCAACCCATCAAATTGTAGATCAAAGGACAGTCTGAACTCGGCGCCTGCGGCAATTGCGCCTTGACCTTGGGTGCGTAGAATTCATCAAAATAGGCGAAATTCTGGCGATCAAATTCCTCCTGCAAAGACAAGTCAGGGGTTACGGAGATGACGGCATGAAATGGCAACTTCGCCAGATTTTCCAGCAGGGGATTTCCAATTGCATCTGCTGCAATGCGCGATTTGCCTTGGAAGAAATCACGGATCGTATTTTCGTACAGGTGCCGCATTTTCTTCGGCTTCTTGAACACAATCATCCCGTCCCCGTCATGGTAAGCCGATATTTCCTCGGGATTGTCGGCCGCCAAGGCGCGAAAAAACGAGGCTTGCCGATCAGGATGACCATAGTTGATCGTGGCGCCCGGACCTAGGAAAATGATACATTTCCCTTCCTTGATGTCAGAGGTGAGCGCTCGTAGTCGTTGGTTGCTGAGCATGTTCATGATGGCAGGGTGTAAGGTCCATGTTGCTCATATTGCGGTGCATTCCAGACCCTCACATGCTCGAGCAATTGGCTGAGCAGCAGGCGCGTCTTGCAGTGGGTCACGAGCAGTTGCACGCGTTGCGGCTGCATGGAACCTGGTGTGAATTGGCGGTGGACGTCGCCATAGTAGGTCATGGTGAAGTCCTCAAATTCGAGGGGGCTGAATGCCGCTGTGAGCAGTCGAATGATGTTGCCGATCTGATATTGCGGCTCTTGGGAAGCGGGTGTCGATGCAGCCACCTTCGGTCGCTGAATCATGCCGCGGTCCCATAATTTTTGCATTTGCACGGCGATGCGGCCGACCAGATCCTCGGTGTTTTTGTATTTGGTGGGGAAATGGCCGAGCTCCAAAACCTTGGTTTGGAAAGCTGCAAGACTTGCGCGGTCTTCTTCACGCGTGTTCGTATGGGTTGCGTCTTTGAAATAGAGGTAAATGATCGGTTTACCGCCCTGCTTGAAGGCGCCGAATGCGTGTTCAAATTCTTGCATCGTGTAGGGCCCGACCTTGCTCCAATACAACATCACAAAAATGTCGCAGGCGCTCACGGCTTTGTTGTATTCCTGCTGCAGCCCGATCGGACTCATCGCATCGAGAAAATCCTCCCACATCATCAGTTCGATGAAAATGCCCTTGTCCACCCAGCTTTTGTTGAGGCGGTGAATGGCAATTTCGAATTGCTCACGGTCTACTTTGAGTTCTTCTGAGGATGCCAAGGACATTTTTAAACGTTGCATAGCCAAATCGTTTCTCTTTCCGAGACGAAGTTAGCTGCCCGTTTTGGGGGATGTTTCCCTTGGAATGGGGAGAATGGGGTGTTGGGGCTTCCCTATTTTGGGTGAGTTTGGTAGGGGCGCTGAAATTTAATTGCAAAGGCGGGGCGTCCAAAATAAACCGCAAAGGACGCCCCGATCTCTGAATCGCCGCGTCCCGCTCATAGAGCGGGGGGACAGGCGCCGGTTCGCAAAGTCGGGGTGTGCAAAATAAAAAAGCAGGCAGCGATGAGAAGCGTCGCCAGAGAACGCAACGACTAAGTCTAGGAAATCACTCCTCCTCCAAGACCGACTCGCCCTTGGAGCAATCCCCGCTCGTCCAGGCCCATCGCTCGTTTAGGCGGATCTTGCCGCTGGGCAGGATCTCGGGGGTCGAGTGGCAGGTGCCGGTCATGAGTTCGCCTTGTGTATTCACTTGGTGGTAGCGCATGTCGATGTGGCCTTGCGCGTCCACGAGCGCGATCAGGTGCCCGTGCACGATGCGCCCGCCAGCGTAGGTGCAGGTGAGGACATTGCCCTGTTGCTGATAGTGGAAACGGGTGTCGCTGCCGACCTCGCCGTTGTCGGTGTTGGAGACGGGACGAAAGGTTTTATTGTGGTAATTGATCATGGGGCAATATCGAGAATTCCCCCGATATTCCTCTGCAGCGTCGGCAACACCTCGGCCGCAAACCATGGGTTTTTGGCTTGCCAAATGTTGTTTCGGGGCGATGGATGTGGCAAGGGCAAATATTGCGGAAGGTAGCCTTGGAAATTTTGAACCGTTTCCGTGAGGGTCGCTTTGGCGCGGCTGCCGAGATATTGCGCTTGGGCGTATTGGCCGATGAGCAGGGTGAGTTGCGCGCCTCGCATCTGGGCGAGCAGGCGTGCGTGCCACAGGGGCGCGCACTCGGGGCGGGGTGGCAGGTCACCAGTCTTGCCTGTGCCCGGGAAACAAAAACCCATGGGCATCAGCGCAATCTGTGCCGAATCGTAAAAGGTCGCCTTGTCAATGCCGAGCCAAGCCCTCAGGTTGTCGCCGCTTTTGTCGTTCCAAGGGATGCCCGTCTCGTGCACAATGCGGCTCGGGGCTTGACCGATGATGATGATATTGCTTTCTGCGCTTGCGGCCATTACAGGATTCGCGCCCGCAGGCAAATGAATCGCGCAAACATTGCATTGTCTGATTTCTCGGAGAAGGGCATTCATCGGCATAGGATCAAGCATGTTTTTGCAATGCCAATAGCTGATTGTAAACCGATTGCACGTCGTCGATCATTTCGAGTCGCGGGCCTTGGCTCACATAAGTGCGACGGCTGCTACCGATGTCGGAATAAGCATTGTAGCGTGCATAAGTGATGTCGTCGCGCAGCAGGATCGTACCTGAGCCATCAGGCCTTTGCTCGAGCGTGATATCGGTAAGCGATTTGATGCTGATCGATTTCAGGGTGGTATTGAGCAATCCATCGCGGATGATCACCCGCTCGCGTGTAAGGGCATAGATTGTAATGGCCCGCTTGCGGGCATCGGCAAAAAAGCGCCCGACAACGAGGTACAATCCGATCAAGACAAAGGGAATCCCAAACATGGTGAACAACATCGGGGCACCCATTGTCATGGAGATCATGACCCAAAAGATCGCAAATCCACACCAAACAAGGCTGAATGGTATCATGATCGCATCCGAACGGCGCAGCACCAAACCTTTTTTGGGACGGCCCGTCCACAACAATTCCTCGCCCTCACCCAGCACGCGCATCAATTCCCTTTCTATGTCGCGATCGACCATCGGCATTCAATTTCATCCCCGAAACGCTCAGGGACAATTCAGATTTACGCAAAAAATGGATTCGGTAGACGATGAGCTGGTCTGCGATCCCGCCTTGTGGGAGCAGGCGCAGGAATTGCGTTGTTCGGCGGCCCATCATGTGGCTTGGGGCCGACGAACAGGTGCCACATTTGCCATTCACCCAACTCCTACTTCCACACAATCGACTCTGCCATGTGCTTGAGGTCTTCCTTCATGAAGTCGATCACTGGCGCCAGCGAATCATTGCGCACGGCGGTGTCAAAATAGAAGGAAGCCATCACCAAATGCGTCGAGTCGCTGTAGATCAACTGGGCAGGTACACCCACGGTGCCAAACAGCTCGTAGATGATGCCTTGGCCAAGGGGGCCGTGGAGCGGGTTTTCCTTGATTTGGGATACTTTTTGGATGTGCTTGAAGACCAGCTTGTGGTATTCCTCAAAATGGTCGCCGATCGTCTTGCCGGAGCCGGGGACATAGCGGTAGGTAATGTGCCACCGGCACTCCAAGGGCGCAAAAAACAAATCCATCCAGCAACTATCGGACTTCTGCCGCTCGATCACCCCGATCTTGGGGTACTCAAACGTGAAGGGGCACACGTCGTTTTCAAATTTCTGGTAGGCGTGCTCTGGCAAGTCAATTCGCGGCCAACCCTTGGGCCGCGGAAACGGATCCTTGGGTTGGCTGCAGGCAGCCACCACGCCCAGCAACATTACCATCGCCAACAGGGCCGTCCACCCGAGGGCGCCTTGCCTTGCCTGTCCCAAATCGCCATGCTTATTTTCCAACATCCTTTTTTATCCTATTTCCTGTTCATCTACCTCGGCATCGCCGGGGGCCACAATCATGAGCCTCACCTTGCGAATGCGGTTGGTCTCCACGGTCTCGATCGTAAACTGAAACTGCTCGTGCACTACGACCTCGCCTTGCTCGGGAATCATGCGGTGCAGTTCCAAGATCAGTCCAGCCAAGGTGTCGGCCGTGCCGCGCACCTCGTCAAATACCGTCTCGGGCAGTTCCAGGTGGGCGATCAAGTCATCGAGGTGCATCTTGCCATCCACCATGTACTCCTCGTCGCTCAGCTTGGAAAAGTAAGTCTCCTCCTCCTCGTCAAACTCGTCTACGATTTCGCCAAAGATCTCCTCTATAATATCCTCCAAGGTAACAAGTCCCGAAGTACCGCCAAATTCGTCGACCACGATCGCGATGTGGAGGCGGCGGGTCTTGAACTCGTCGAGCAGTCCATCGAGCTTTTTGGTCTCGGGAATGAAGTAGGCCTGCTGGATGAGCGATTGCCATTCCGGTTGTTCGGGGCCGCCTTTGAGCAAGGGTATCAGGTCCTTGGCGTAGAGAATGCCGACGATGTTGTCCAGGTTTTCCTCGAATACCGGCATGCGGGAATAGCCCTGTGCCTCGATGAGTGCCACGAGCTCCTCCATGGTCGTGGTGATGTCGACGGCTACGAGGTCCACCCGCGAGCGCATCACCGACTTGACCATCGTGCTCCCGAAGTCGACGATGCCCTTCAAGATCACCTTTTCCTCGTCAGGAGACTCCTCGTCGCTCGTGAGGTCGATGGCGTGCTTGATGTCCTCGTTGGAGGCCGACCTGCTAATGGTCTTGATGCGCTTTTCCCAAAATGTCGTGGTGGAAACCAGGACAAAGGAGATCGGAAACAACAGTCCGTAGAGCAGCGCCACGGGTATGCAGAGCAGGCGCACGAGCTGCATGCGGTTTTGACTCGCGTAGATCTTGGGGGTCACCTCCCCGAAGAAGAGGATCAAAAACGATGCGACACCTACCGCCAGCGGATATTTGACCCACGGCATCCACGGCTCCGACACCCACGGCGTGATCGAAAACAGGCGCTCCATGCCCATCATGGTGAGAAAGATGATGGCGATGTTGACAAAATTGCCCGAGATCAAGATCGTGGCCAGCAGGCGCTGTGGTTTTTGCAGCAACCACCACACGATGCCTTGTTTGTGCTTGAAATCCTTGACCTCAGCTGGTGACAAAGTAAAAAAGGCCACCTCGGTCATCGCCGCCAGCCCCGAGCAGATCACCAAGAGGATCAGCAGGACCAGCATAGGCCATTCAGCACTCAGGAGGCTGCCCAAATCGGTCGGCAGGGGAATGGGACTATTCGGTTCGGGGTCCACGTGCAGGGGCGGTTGATGGGTGAGGGTTAAGCATGGCAATGAGTGCTGTAAATCGAACATGAACCGTCCAGACATGCAGCGGCGCAACCCTCAAAATCCCCAGCCGATGGCCGGGTAGAGACATTCAGTTGAAAAAATGCCGTTTTCTTTCCGCAATTGGGCATAGCAAACTCTTTCAGACCATCCGACCTTCAATCGGATTTGGGAAAATACTATTTCCGCTCCAAATATTGCTCGAAAATTTTTAACACGGCTCTGGAAAATGCGAATCCGTCGATCTGAGTCAGCAAAATGGGCCGTGCAGGCTCCCCCAGCGTCGGCAATTCCTTGCCTTCCATCACCCGCAAATCACTGCCTTCATACACCTTGATCATCATGTCCAAGTGGGTAAATACATGCTTGAAGGCGCCTCGCAGCACATAGCCATCGAGGTTTCCCCGCTGCCATTCCGCCTCGCTCACCTCCAATTGCGGAATCTCCCAAAGATCTGACCATAGCCCCGAGCTCGGCCTGCGTTGCACCCAGATTTCCCCATTGGTCGCCCCCACGAGGAAAAAATGGTGCCACACGGTCCTACGTTGCAGCTTTTTGGATTTGACAGGCAGCTGCATCACCATGTCCTT
Organism: Bacteroidota bacterium; assembly: GCA_031375795.1. GTDB lineage: Bacteria > Bacteroidota > Bacteroidia > J057 > JADKCL01 > JADKCL01. Next base: position 3,397 of record JANMIM010000657.1, on the reverse strand, counting down.
TGCATGTGCCACGCAACCTGACGCGAGCGGACATCGGTCGCACAGTGCATTGCGTGGGGTACACACCATTGAGCCGAGGTCCATCAGGGCTTGGTTGAACTTGCCCGAGAGCCGCTCATCGCCTGTCTGCGCCGTGGCCTGCCCGATCCATGCATCGAGCTGCGCCTGAAAGGCCACCTTGGTCTGGGGCAGGTCGATCGGGGAGAAGTCGCCGAGGTACCGGCTCACGACCCTGAACACATTGCCGTCGAGCACGCCGACCACGTTGTCAAAGGCCATCGAGCCCACCGCCCGGGCTGTATACGGTCCGATCCCCTTGAGCTTCATCAGTTCGCGGTAGTCGCCTGGGAACACCCCTCCCAACTCGGATGCGATGACGCGTGCCGTGTGGTGCAGGTTGCGCGCACGGCTGTAATAGCCCAGGCCCTCCCAATACTTCATCAGCACGTCGACCTCGGCGGCCGCGAGGTCCTGCACCGTCGGGAAGCGCTCGATGAACCTTATATAATAGACGGTGCCCTGGTCGATACGGGTTTGTTGCAAGATCACCTCGCTGAGCCAGATCTTGTAGGGATCGCGGGTGAGGCGCCACGGCAATGCGCGGCCTTCGGTCGCATACCAGTGCAGAAGAGGGGTTGCGGGATTGGACATCGTGGGCAAATCTCTCCAAAAAACAGCTCAAAACAGCCGAAAAAACCCAGAAACAGGTGGATTTTTGGCCAATAAAGAGGGAATTCAAGATGATTTGAAGCCCCTATCGTTGTGATTGGCAAGGCATTAACCGTCGCGACTGCCTTTCATCCGATGAAATCTCAAAAAAATATTTTATACTTTGTTCGAAACTCCTAACTTTGCAGTCCTAACTTTTCCTCTTGGCCTAACGGTTGGAAACGAGGGAGTTAGGATGTTTTTTTGTTACAATTGGTAGTAATCTAAAAATTGGAGAGACAGTGACGAAAGCTGAAGTAATCACCGAAATCGCGAATAAGACAGGTGTCGACAAAGGAGACGTGTCCACCACGATTGAAGCGTTTTTCAAAGTCGTTAAGGGTTCCCTTACGGAGAACGAAAACGTCTATTTTAGAAATTTTGGATCGTTTGTGGTGAAGAGGCGTGCCCAGAAAGTTGCACGTATCATCTCCAAAGGCAAGTCCATGGTGATCCCGGAGCACAACATTCCGGCCTTTAAACCCGCCAAATCCTTTGTTTCCAAAGTGAAGGACGCCAAGAAAGCTGTCAAGGCCTAAGGCTGAACATTGGATGACGCAGACCAGCAAATCAATCAATAGCTTTACCTGGCAACACGGTGCGGTGATATTGATCGGTTTGCTGGTCTTTGTTCTTTTACTTATTGCGGATAAGACCAATCTGGACGATGAAAAAGGGGCCGCACTTGGTGGCCGGGCTGGCGATGGAGGCAAGGTGGAATCTGCCGAAACGCCCTCGAAACCCGGTTTCATGAGCGACCTTGTGGCGCTGTTGCCAGCCGACGAGGCTCCTGCCTCCGTGGCCCAACTGCGCACTGCCTTGGATGGCGAGAAGGACGCCACCGCACGTGAGAAGCTCTACCAGCAAGTGGTCGAGGGCTACTCAGGTGCAGGGCGCAGCGATTTGGCAGCCGTCTATGCGGCAGCATTTGCCGCAGAGCTGCCCAAGGCTGGCAATTTCATCGTCGCGGGTGCCCTTTTCAGGAATGCCTGTCAGTTGCCCCACGTACTCGCCGACACCAACCTGTTTAGGAGGATGTCTGACGAGGCGATCAGCAACGACAACTCAGCCTTGGAACTGGAGCCCCAAAACGAGGACGCCATGCTGGAACTGGGACTCGCGCTCGTAGAGTCGCGCATCCCCGCCAACAGCATGAATGGCATCTTCAAGATCAGGGAGGTCGCTGAGCAAAACCCCAAGAACACTGAAGCCTTGTTTCACTTGGGGAAATTCTCATTGGACACCAACCAAGACGAGAAGGCTGCCCAGCGGTTCAAGCAGATCTTGGAGGTAAACCCAGATGACCCGCGTGCCAAGTTCAACCTCGGCATCGCAGAGCAACGGCTCGGTCACGCCGCAGAATATCAGAGATTAATGTCTGAGGTCGCCGCCCAGGTGCAGGATCCCAATCTTGCAGCACTGGCCCGGGAGACCTTGAGTAAAAACCCATAAATAGTTACCAAAATGCCCAGCGGTAAAAAACGTAAAAGACATAAGATTGCTACCCACAAGCGCAAGAAGCGCCTCAGGAAGAACCGTCACAAGAAGAAGAAGTAAGCGGTCTCTGTTCAGATTCCAATCGCGCCTTCGCGATCTTGCTTTCTCGTTCGAAATGTTTCACATGTAACATGTAACTCGTGAACGAATTAATAGTAAGCGCAAGTGAGGAGGGATTGAGAATTGGAATACTTGAGGACAAGCGCATAGTAGAGCTCCATCATGAGAAGACCAATAAACTCTTCTCTGTTGGAGACGTCCTATTAGGCAAAGTCACCAAGATCGTCCCAGGACTCAATGCGGCTTTCGTTGAGATTGGGCATCCCAAGGATGCCTTTCTGCATTATTTGGATCTCGGACCACAGGTCATGAGCCTGCAACGGTATGTAAAAGCCGTGCAGTCCTCCGCCAACAACATCCGTCCACTTGGTGAGATCACGCCGTTACCCGATATCCTCAAGGATGGCCGCATGGCCCAGGTCTTCAAAGCCGGGCAGCCCATCCTCGTACAAGTAGAGAAAGAGGCGATTTCCACAAAAGGGCCCCGGCTCACCTGTGAAATCTCGTTGCCTGGCCAATACCTCATCCTCGTCCCATTTGGGCAGGAAATCTCCGTGTCTCGCAAGATCGGGACCAATGAGGAAAAGCGTCGGCTCAAGACCGTCTGCGAAGCCGTGAAACCTGCCGGCTTTGGCCTGATTGTGCGCACTGCCGCCGAGGGCCGTGAAGCCGCCGCCATTGAAAAGGACCTCCTGGACCTGCTCGACAAGTGGGACAAGATGATCCGCTCGATTGCAGATGCACGGCCGCCCAAGCGCGTCCTCGCCGAGGAGGACCTCGCTGCCAGTATCCTCAGGGACATGCTTGCCATCGGCTTTGACTCGATCGTCACCGACAGCGACAGCGCCTTTGAGGAGATCAGCGAGTACCTCAAGCGCACCAGCCCCGAGCAGCTCAAGAACTTGAAGATGCACCAGGGCAAGATCAGCCTTTTTGAATCCCGCGGGGTCGAGAAGCAGATCAAGGCCGCATTTGGCAAGACCGTCACCATGCGCAATGGCTCCTACCTCGTGATCGAGCACACGGAGGCCATGCACGTCGTGGACGTGAACAGCGGGAGCAAGAACCTGCGCGGCGACACCCTTGAGGACAATGCCCTCAAGACCAATATGACGGCCGCCGAGGAGATCGC
>JANMIM010000637.1:0-6306 GCA_031375795.1 Bacteroidota bacterium | reverse complement strand
TGAAGCAGAATTTACAGAATTTACGGAATTCTCAGAATTCTACTGGGTGTTGAATTCATCGTGCCTTATTGATGCGGGTTGGATTCTGCAAAGTAGGTCGCAGCGTTCATAGATCACGCCCGATTGTCGCACAAAGAATCCAATACAGATTCTGAAAATTCGGCGAATTCTGTAAATTCTGATCACGCCCCGTGACACTTCTTGAACTTCTTCCCGCTTCCGCAGGGGCATAGCTCATTGCGGTCCGTCTTTTCAGCCTTTTTGGCGGGCTGGGCTAGGGGATTGATGGTGGCCAGGGATTTTTTCTTGTTTTGGGAAGACAGGTAGCCGCCTCCTGTGAGCAGCTGCTCGTCTTCCTCGTCGCCGGGGTCGGAGTAGGCGTCCCAGGTGTCGGTGAAGTGCTCGTAGGTCTCCAAGATGCTTTTCACAGGCATCTTGGCCCAGTTGTTCACCGGCTCGTACATGTCGCCTTGTACCTCCAGCAGGCTGCCGCAGACCGAGGCGTCGACCAAGTCGGCGACAAAAAGCTCCTCGATCGCCTCCAGCAAATCCTTGGCACGCAGGTTGGCGACCTCTGAGATCGCGTTTCCAAGGAGGAGGGCCTCGCTGTCGTTGTCAAAATTGTCGAGGAAATAGGCAAACTGGGATTCAAACCACGCGAAGACCTCCTTGCGGCGGCCTGGGTAGTGCCACGCGATCTGCGCGACGGCATAGGTCGCGGCAGACCTTGCCAGTGCATCGGCAGAGTGGTTGCGCACAAACTTCTGCACACGCTCCAGATTGTCCTTGCCGAGCTTGAAGATGACCGTCCAGAGATCCTCGGAAATGTGATCGCCCATCCAGAAATCGACCATGTCGGGATCCTTGGCCAGGAACCGCAGCACCTTGCCGAGGCTCCCCGTCGCACCCAGCTCTGCCAACAAGAAGCTCGCATGGGCAGGAAACGAGAGCAAGGCCAGCGGAAGCGGCTTCTCCTCGGTGTCCAAGGCGAGATAGGCCGCATAGCGCGTTTCAGCATCCTGCAGTACCAACTCCAGGTCCGCGATGAGCGACGCATGGGGCAGGGCCAAAATCGCCTTCACGATCGGGGTGGGAATGTCAAATCCCCAACCATACAAACTGTAGATTTCAGAATGCTGAAATGTGGGAACGCCTTGTATTTCTTTCCAGCCTTCATTCCCTGCTGGAGAGTGGTGCTGCTCGTTCCAATCCTTGAGCAAATCGTCCATTGACATGAGTCGATGCTTAAACGGAAGATGAATCGTTATTAACCGAGTTTTTAGAACCTTTAAGCCAATTAGCAAAGATTTTTTTGAATTTTCAAATCACCGGCCTCCAAAAACAAGTCTGCATTTCCGATTCACTGGCAAAAAACTTAGTTTGGAGCTGGTTTTCAGTGAAGGAATGCAACCAAAGGGAAATGTGAATTTTTACAAAAACAGTTCGCCGACTGCCAAGCTGCTGCACCAAGTGATCCTGCTCGCATGGTTCTTGGCGATGGCAGGGTGTACACAGGACAACTTTGCCATTCGCCCCAAGCCCGGTGGCGGTGGGTGCACCGAGGCCGTCTTGGGTCTGTCCAAGGATCCCAAAGATAAGCTCGAAGGCATCGTGGAGCGGCCTGTGAGCTTGGAGCTGTTGCGGGAATACATGCACCGCCCCGCCAACATGGATGCCGCGCTCTCCTACAAAAAACACATCCTGCACTATTTCAGGCGACTGGAATCGTTTGACGAGGAGATCGTCCCCGTCAAGTTTCCTTTGTACTGGGAGCTCGACACCACGCATGTACAGACCGAGGGGACCTATTTGATCGAATTCAAGAGCGCCAGCGAGGTGAAAATCGATTTCCATTGCGATGCGTGTTTTGTGGTCGACATCCATGGTCAGCGGCAGCCGGCCACCCGATCGAATTTCACGACGAGTTTCACCGCAGGCACCAACGGTGTGCAAGAAACAGCCGATTGGTCGTTCAAATTGCGGCCCCGCAAGATCCAATTGGTGGAGGAGGTCGGGAAAAAGTACATCGTGCAGGTGGAATCGCGGACGAGCTATGGTGCAGACGCAAAAAGCCGCATGCAATTGGAGGACGTGGGTTATGGCTACATCCTGCGATTTTCAGACCCGCTTGCCAGCCGGTCGGAGGACGTGATGAAGGGCCTGGCGATTGCGATGGTGAATGACGACCGCTGGCAACGGCAGCAAGCGATCGACAAGGTGATCGATCCGCTGCGGCCACAAATCGACTCGCTGTATGCGGTGGTCGATTCGCTCAAATCCTTGCTGGTGCTGGACGGGAAATCGGGCGCCATACACGCCGCGTTGGCACCGGCCGAGGAGCGCTTGCTGGACTTGCTGACGCAAAAATCGACTTGGGACATCAAACGAGCTGCCTTTTTGCCGCGGTTTTTGGTGCTCTCACCGGGCATTCCCTGTGGCAAGATGAACCATAAATAGAGCAGCCCCGAGTTTCCCCGAGGCTGCCGATATGGTTTCATTGGCCGAGGCCAATCTCAGACGTAGGACTGTGCTTTTTCCTTGAGCTTGGCCTTGGTGGGCACGCCCATGATGGAGTCGACCTTTTGGCCGCCCTTGAAAAACATCAGCGTCGGCAGGGCCGAGACGCCATACTTGGTGCCCGTCATGTTTTTCTCGACGTTCATCTTGCCAAAAATGACTTGCCCGTCGAGCTCACCGGCGAGCTCCTCCACGATGGGGTTCAGCATCTTGCAAGGACCACACCATGTCGCCCAGTAATCGACGATCACAGGCTTGTCTGACTTCAACACCAGCTCTTCGAAATTGGCGTCGGTGATTTCTAACGTTTTGGTATTCGCACTCATAATTCTAATGTATTTCTAAACTGTAAGGATGATGCAAGTTAACTCAACCGATACTCGATGTCAAATGTTTCAAGGACCCTGATCATGTCGATGCCGGGCTGTACCATCATCGTGCGGCTGCTCAAGGGCACCTTGGAGGCACTCTCTCGGTCCACAATGTTGAATTCCAGCGCGCATTTGCCTCTGTATTGAGCGAAAAGGTGCTCCAGTGTCTCCACAAAATTTTCATTGATCACCTCCAAGGGAATGTCGAGCGTGAGACGTTTGGTCAATTTCTCCACGGTGTCTGCCAAAAATTTCACGTCCACGACCTTGAGCTCAAACACATTCGGATCCCGGAAACCCGGCACGTAGCGGGCCGTGATGAACAGCATATTGTTGACCTCGACGTAGTTCTTGAACTTGGCATAGTCCTCCCCAAACAAGGCCAATTCCACGTTGTCGGTGAAGTCCTCCAAGCCAAAGGTCGCAAACTTGTTGCCGGTGCGCGTCATGCCTTCCCGCTTCTTGGTCACGATCCCCGCAATCTTCAAATCCTTGTTTTTGAAGCGCTCCAAGTCATTGAGGCCACAACTCGTGAAGCTCTTGATTTCCAGCTTGTAGGTATCGAGCGGATGGCCCGACATGTAAAAGCCGATCACTTCCTTCTCAAAATTGAGCTTCTCCATGAGCGTCCAGTCCTCGGCGATGGGAATCTTGGGTTCCATGATGCCGCCGGTGCCGCCCCCCACCGCGCCAAACAGGCTGGTTTGGTTGCTGTTTTGCTCGGCTTGCATCTTGTTGCCGAATTGTACCGCCTTTTCCAAGATGTTGGAGCCGCCCTCCATCGGTTCAAAATACTGGGACCGCTTGGTCTCAAAGGTGTCGAGCGCACCCGAGTAGGCGAGCTGCTCCAAGGTCTTGCGGCTCAGGCTACCCGTCGGTACACGTTTGCACAGGTCAAATACGCTTTTGAAAAGCCCGTTTTTCTTGCGCTCTGCGATGATCGCGTCCACGGCATTGCCCCCCACCCCCTTGATGGCCTCCATCCCAAATCGGATGTCGCCCTTGTCGGTGACCGCAAAGAGACGCATCGACTCGTTCACGCAAGGCGAGAGCACCTTGATGCCCATGCGACGGCACTCCTCGATGAAAAATGTGATCTTGGTGATGTCGCTCACGTTGTGCGTGAGCACGGCTGCCATGTATTCTGCGGGGTAGTGCGCTTTCAGGTAGGCCGTGCGGAATGCCAAGACCGAGTAGGCTGCCGCGTGGGACTTGTTGAAACCGTAGGAGGCAAATTTCTCCATGGTGTCAAAGACCTCGCCGGCATTCTTGGCTTCCACGCCATTCTCGATGGCGCCCTTCACAAAGCCCTCGCGCTCCTGGGCCATGACATCGGCCTTTTTCTTACCCATGGCGCGGCGCAGCAAGTCTGCTTGGCCGAGGGTATAGTTGGCCATCTTTTGCGCGACCTGCATGATCTGTTCCTGGTAGACCATGATGCCATAGGTATTCTTCAAGATCCCCTCGAGCATCGCGTGCGGATACAAGATCGGCTCCCGGCCATGCTTGCGGTTCACGAAGGTCGGAATGTTGTCCATCGGACCTGGGCGGTAGAGCGCGTTCATGGCGATCAGGTCTTCGATGTCGGTCGGCAGCAATTGTTTGAGGTACTTGCGCATGCCATCGGACTCGAATTGGAAGGTCGCAACGGTCTCCCCACGCTGGTAGAGCTCAAAGGTCTTGAGGTCCTCGATGTCGATCTCCTCGGGGTCGATGATCACGCCATAGCGGTCGCGCACTTGGTGCACGCAGGTCTTGATGATGGACAAGGTCTTGAGACCCAGGAAGTCCATTTTCAACAAGCCGGCCTTCTCGGCCATCGGCCCGTCGTATTGCGTCACGAGGCTTTTGTCTTTGGCGACTGCGGTCGGCACGAAGTTGCTGACCTCGCCCGGCGCGATGATGACGGCACAGGCATGCACACCCGTGTGGCGGGCGGTGCCCTCGAGCGTGCGCGCAAACTTCATCATTTTGCGCACTTCGGGGTCTGGGCTGTCAAATGCCTTGGCCAAATCTTGGGCGAAGTCGGCATTTTCGTCCATCGTGAGCGCCTTTTTGAAGGTCATGCCCGGTTTTTCCGGCACAAACTTCGCGATGCGGTTCACCTCGGCGAGCGGAATGCCCAGCGTGCGGCCGACGTCGCGCAAGGCGGTCTTGGCGCCCATGGTTCCGTAGGTGATCACCTGGCTCACCGAGTTTCGCCCATATTCATTGACCACAAAGTCGATCACTTCCTGACGACCCTCGTCGTCAAAGTCAATGTCGATATCGGGAGGCGACACACGGTCTGGGTTGAGGAAACGTTCGAAGAGCAATTGGTAGCGCAGCGGGTCGACGTTGATGATCCCCAAGGCGTATGCGACGACCGAACCGGCTGCAGAACCACGGCCAGGCCCGACATACACACCGCGGCGGCGCGCCTCGGTGGTAAAGGACTGCACGATGAGGAAGTAGCCCGCATACTTCATCTTGGCCATGACCTTCAACTCAAACTCGATGCGCTCCTCGATCTCCAGGCTGATCTCGCCGTAGCGCTTGCGCGCGCCCTCGTATGTGAGGAAACGCAGGTAGGTGTCCATGTCGCCGTGGCCTTCGGGCACCTTGAATTGCGGCAGGAGCATGTCGCCCGCGAGGTTCATCTTGAAGTCGCACTTGTCGGCGAGCTCCATCGTGTTGTCGAGGGCGAAGGGCAAGTCGTGGAAAAGCTTTTGCATTTCCCCGGGCGTCTTGAAATAGAAGTTGCGGTTGAGGTTGCCGCGGTCGTCGGTGAAGCGGAAGCGCTTGGGATCGTTGTAGTCGCTCGCGGTCTGCAGCGCGAGCAGCAGGTCGTGGGCGTCGCTGTCCTCCTCGTTCACATAGTGTACGTCGTTGCTCGCGATCACCTTGAGGTCGTGCTTCTTGGCCATGCGCAGCAGCCACTCGTTGCACTTTTCCTGGTCATCGAGGCCGTGGCGCTGGATCTCGACATAGTAGTCGCCCGGGGCGAAGATGTCCATGTAATCCTTCATGAGCGCCTCGGCGGCGTCCTCGCCGTGGGAGAGCAGGGCTTGGTTCACCTCGCTGCCCAGGCAGCAAGTGGAGCCGATGAGGCCCTCGCTGTGGTCGCGCAGCAGCTTGCGGTCGATGCGGGGCTTGTAATAAAAGCCATCGACAAAGCCGATCGAGCAAAGTTTGATCAGGTTTTGGTAGCCCTGGGCATTCTTGGCCCATAGGATCTGGTGGAAATTGGTCTTGAGTTTCTTTTTCTCCCCGTCGGATTCCTGCTCCTCACGGCGCTTGAGGGTGTGGTCGTTGGCGATGTAAAATTCGCAGCCGACGATGGCCTTGATGCCCTTGCCCTTGGCTTCCAATACGAATTTGGGGACGCCATACATGTTGCCGTGGTCGGTGATGGCGACGGCCTTCATGCCACAATCAC
>JANMIM010000621.1:0-5901 GCA_031375795.1 Bacteroidota bacterium | reverse complement strand
GCCGTTTCAGAATGGCCGTTTTGAAGACATGGTGGGAATTATCCCCCCGAAAATGCCGCCAAGTGGGAGATCCTGTGCAAAATTCGGAAAACTTACCCTTCAAAATCGTCCACAAAATAGCCAAAGTGGGAAAATCGAAATCGAAGATTCGATTCTGAAACACTTTCCATGCCCTGCCCCTACGGTATGCTGCTGAAAACCACTACTTTAGTGTAAAATCCTATCCCAATTCACCTCCTATCATCCAGAACTGACGCAAAATAAAAGCCCAAGGATCGAATGGAAGACATTCGATCCCTAGGCCCATGCTGCAAGTTCCCGAGGTGGATTATTTCAGGAATGTGAAGAAGGTATCACCCCTCAGGCCCAGCCTCAAGGTCTCCAATGGAATGACCTCTTGGGGAGCGATGTTGCCGAGATTGGCGTTGGAGCCCAGGAGTTGGATGAACCAAACCTGCTGTGTCTTGAGCGGAGCTTCCCAGAGGATTTTTTCCGAGGGGACATAGTGGATGATCTCGTCGACCAGGCCAGTGTTGGCGAGGCCAGATTTTTCAAACACCCCTACGGTGCCGCTCTCGCGTGCCTCTGCGATCACTTTCCAAGCGCCGGCTTCGAGCTCGATCTTCATGAGTTCCACCCATTTGTAGGGTGGTATCACCACGTTGGCGTCCTTGCTGCCGACCTCGGATAGCACCGTGAAGTTCTTGGCGAGCAGGGAGATGTAGCCGCACTTGTCCTCGGTGGACATGTCCATGCTGCCATCGCTGACCTCCACATATTGGCACTTGTGGTGCTCGATGAGGCGACAGTAGTCGTCAAATTGCCCACGGATCGCATAGGCCTCCATGAGCGTTCCGCCAAAATAGTAGGGCATGTTTGCGGCGCGGTACACCTCCAATTTCTTGGCGAGGTTGCCGGTGACGACACTTGTGCCAAAGCCAAGCTTCACGACATCGACGCTGTTGCCAGCTGCATCCATGAAATCCTCGGCTTCGCGTACGCTCAGGCCCTTGTCCATGGACATGGTGATGCCTTTCTGGCGTGGCTTTGGATCCCGTTGGGGTAGATTTTTTAGTTCGAAACTCATTCTATAACGTATTGTGCGATCAGATTCTTGACGGCGGGTATGTCTTCTGTCTCTTCGATGGTATCGTAGAGGATTTCGTGTTTGCTGGGGTCGAGGATGAGGCCATTTTCGAGGTAATTGACCCCCTTGCTCAATTTTTTCCGGGCAAAGTAGTAGGCTGCCACTTGGAAATACAGCTCGGCCATCTGTGGATTGAGCTTGATGCCCTCCTCCAAAAAGGAAATGGCCCCGTCGCGGTTGTCCTCATTCCAGAGCAGCGCACCCCAGTCTTGCCACATCTTGAGGTCGGCACTGTTGAGCTTGAGCGCCTGCTCGAGCGCCTCATGGGCGCCCGTGTTGTGGCCGACGGTGTACTCGCAGGTGGCGAGCGATACCCAGGTGTCGAAATTCTCCGGATCCAACACCGTTGCCTTGCGGTAGAATGGGATGGCTTCTGAGTGCTTGCCCTCGCACTCCATGCAATAGCCGAGGCCGATCCAGGCATCGGTGTATTCCGGATTGGAGTCGGTGCAGCGGAAATAATATTTCACAGCCATGGGAAAATGTCCCAGGTGCTCGTAACATTCGGCGATGTTGTAGTGGATCGAGAGGTCGGGCTTTTCATGGACGCAAGCCTCAAAGAAGCACTTCAGGGCCTCCTCGTATTTTTCGAGGTCCATGAGCACATTGCCCTTGTTGTACCAGGCAGAGGCAAATGTATCCTCGATCGCCAGCGCAAAGTCGTAGGCATCGATCGCCTTTTCAAACAAGCCCACCCGTGCATACAGGATGCCCAGGTTGTACCAGACCGGGAACGAGAACGGCTCACGGTTCAAAAAGTCCTCGTACAGCGTGATGGCCTCACCGACTTTTTCCTGGCTCTCCAGGCAGTAAGCCAATTCGTAGACGGGCTCCTCGAAACTCGGTTGCAGCTCGATGGCCTTGCGAAAGCACTTCTCGGCGTCCTTGAGGTGGCCCGACGACTCGGCGAGGGTGCCCATCTGAAACCAGACCTCCCAGATGGCCTCGGTCTGCGCCAGGTATTTCTCCAGGGCCTGCATCGCCTCCTTGTAGTGACCTAGCTCCGACAGTATTTCCGCATCCAAGAAGACATAGTCCATTTGGGTGGGATTGATCTCCATAGCGCGCTTGACCTCGCGGCGTGCCTCCTTGAGCTTGCCCATTTCGCGGAGCACGGTGGCCCGCTTGAAATACAGCTCCTCGTTGTTGGGGTGCTGTTTCAGACAATAGTTGATCAGCGTGAGGGCTTTGTTGAGCTTGTTGTGGCGCAGGTAATAGAAGAAGAGGTCCTCGAGTGTGAGGAGGTCAAAGAAGTGATAGGCATCGCCCTTGAGCATCGCCTCAAAACGGCTTGCCTCCATCTGGAGACGTTGCTCGCCTTGGTCTTCCTGTCCGAATTCTTCGTATCTTTCCATCAAGTATTCTACGCACAGCGGCTACCAATTTGTTTCCCTGTGCTTTTGCGCGGCAAAGCAAGCGCTTTTGCAAACCAACGTTACGCCCTGCCGCCTATGTCCAATTTAAACCATTCATTCCGTATCGAGGCCGCGAAATTATTCACAATTCACCTCGGTCGTCGTGGGAAATGGGCACTTGGCTCGGGGCCCGCCGACTCACCATCCAGACGCCTGCAAATATCAGGAAAATAAACGGAACCGTGAGCCAACCGACCTCTCCCAATCCAAAAAGTGCTGAGATCAAGGTGACAAAAACGGGCTGCACATAGATGTAGATGCTCACTGCCGACGAGGGGAGCCTTTTCATCGCCCAGGCATTGAGCGAGTAGGCGCCGATCGTCGCAAACAATACGAGGAATCCGATTCCCCAGATCACAGGCCAGGTAAACAAGGCGATGGGCGTGTGTGCCAATGGGCCGATCCCGAGCAGGATGTTGGGGAGCGAACCCAGCAAAAAGAGCCATTTGATGATGGTGATCGTATCGTAGCGCAGGAGCAATGGCCGCACACAGACGAGGTAGAGTCCATAGGAGGCGGCATTGACCATGATCATCAGGTCTCCACGGATGCTGGCTCCGGAAATCGAGAGGCTCTGTTGGGATGCACTCAAGATCAGGCCGGCGGCGCCAGCAAACGAGACCAGGAGGCCTACGATCTTTTGCCAGGTGAAACGCTCCTCACGCAATAGCCAAGCAGCCAGGAACACAAAGACCGGGGTGAGGATCATGAGCACAGCCGCGTTGACGCGGCTGGTTTCAGACAAGCCCCAGAGGAAAAATGTCTGGTTGATGGAGACACCAAAAATGGCGGCCAATCCCAGCCGCAGAAAATCCTTGCGGTCCTTGATTTTTTCCCTGACGGTGTAGCGATGAAAGACCCAAAAGAATGCGGTGGTGACAATGCACCTGATGGCCATCACCGCAAAGCTGCTCACGCCGGCATCGAACACGAGCTTGAGCGTGAAATAATTCACCCCATAGAAAATCGCAACGGCGCCCAGTGCCACGTGGGCCAACAATGCAGAGGGTCGTTTTTCCAATCTCGGGGTCCCTAGAAGTTTTTGCCGAGGGAGAGGTGCAACCTTGGACTCAGGATGGTGTAGTCGTCCACGCCCCACGCAAGGTCTGCCCGCATCGAGTAGCCAAACATCTGCATGCGTGTACCCGCCCCAAATCCCATCAAAAAGGGACTCTTGAGCGTCTGGACGGTGATCGTAATCGGATAAACGTCGATCGTCTTGGTGTCGATCGGGTTCTTTTGTGACAGCGGGTTGCCCTGCGTCCAAGTCGAGCCGATGTCAAAAAATGGGATGACTTCTATGTTGAAGGCAGGATTGGTATTGAGCTGCTTCAGGAAAATGCGGGACACTGGAATGCGCAATTCGGCATTGGCGGCAAAATATTTGGTGCCATTGCGGCCATTGAATTGAAAGCCGCGAATGGGTGTGACATATTCCATGTAGTGCAGCGCGGGAAGGTCGGCGCTCTCGATGGGGTAGTCGCCGGGGTTGTTCCATTTGCTCAGGAGCCACTCGGGGGTGCCTCCCAGGAAGAAACGTTGTTGCATGGAGCCTTGCGACCATGCGCCACAGAGGCGCCCAGCCAAAACAGACCGTTTCAGCGGGATATACTTGCGGATGTCGAATTTGGACGTAATGAAATTGTTGCCGGAAACCGAAAGTGAGTAGGCATTCGTGATGTCGACCGTTGCAAACGTGCCTTTGGTGATGAAACTACCGACTTCGTCGGTCTTGTCATAGGTGAGGTTGAGGCGGCCGCCGACCATGAATTCTTGGCCGTCGATGCCCTTTGGAACCAAGAGGTTGATGTTTCGGCGCTCCAGCAATGCTGCGTGTGCGCCTGCGCCGATGCTCAGGTATCGGCTGAGTGGCAGCACGACCGCACCGTCCAGCCGGGTTGAGTTGTAGCGGGCGCTGAGCTCATATTTGTTGACGAATCTGCCGGAGCGCATCAAACCCACCTGCCAATCAAGGCCGTGCTTCATATTGGTGTACTTCACATAGGTGTCGCTGCTCCTGAAATCCACGAAGGGCCTGAAGCCAATCGTGAGCTGTTGGTTACCTTGCTGGTCGCGCAACCTTGCCTCACCCAGTATGCTGAGCTTGAAGATCGGGTCGAAGCTAAACCTCGTTGTCACGCGGTCTGCCACCCATTGCGTGCCCGTGCGGCTGGCACTGCCCACTTCTGTGTTGTTGAAATCAGGTTTTTCGGGTTCCTTTTTGAGCAGGTAATCGGCATTGGTCTTTTTGACCCTGCGTTTGGGTTGCGGCTTCTCGTCCTCGTCGTCAAACACATAATATTTGACGGGCTTGTCTTCGGTATTGGCCGAGTCGGCAGGCAATTTTTGGCTGGAGGCCGAGTCGGGGACGATGGGCTTGACGACGGGTTGAAACCTGAGCGAGTCTGCCTTGGCCGCCGCGTCTTTTTTCATTTGGAGCATCGAGGCGAGCTTGTCGTTGTATTGCCTCAGGAAGTTGCGGGTGGCCACCTGTTCGTGCAGGGCCTGGCTGCGTGGTACAATACAAACCTCTAGGTTGCCCATCGAGGAGCCCGTGTAGGCGAGCAGGGAATCGGACGCCGAAACACGGTACATGCCTACCGGCACGTTGGTCTGGTAAGTAGAGTCTCCCAGGAAGACATTTATTTTTTGGAGGTTGTAGATGCCCGTTTGGTCGGAGCGCACCAGCAATTCAAAGCTCGATTGCATCGCAACGGGGTATTCGTTCAACCTCGGACTGTGGGTGACTTGGCTGAGTTCGCCCTCGGCGACGTCATAGGACCAGACGTCAAATCCGCGTTGGTTTGCATCAAACCTGGGTGTCTCGTTGCCGCTGTCGGGGGAGGTGCGCGTCGAAGCATGGAAAATCTTGGTCCCCTCGGCATTCCAGACCGGAAACAGGTCGTCGTTGAGGTCATTGGTGAGTTGCACGAAGCTGCCGTTTCCGGGCAGGAACCGATAAAGGTCGATCTGGCCTTGATGCAGGCCCGAGCAAACCAGCTGCGTGCCATCTGGGGACCAGGCGATCTGGTAGATCCTCGATAGCCCTGGGCGAAAGCTCTTGAATTTGGCCGAACCCTTGGTCATGTCATACCAGGCCAGGTATTCATTTTCCTTGTCAAAAACCGTGGTCACCAATTGGTTGCCGTCTGGGCTCCACGCCATCGGGAACTCGTAGCGCATCGTGGAGAATTGCTCGGTGTTGAATCCGCCAGCGATGGGCGTCTCCCTGGTGCTGCCGGTCTCCACATTGTAGATCACGACGCGTTGCTTGCCTTTGCGCTCGAGGTACAGGGCGATTTTCGCTTGCTTGGGATTGATGCAAAAGCTCAGCACATG
>JANMIM010000606.1:0-2796 GCA_031375795.1 Bacteroidota bacterium | reverse complement strand
ACTTGCTCCTTCACCGTCACCGTCACCGACGGCCAATCGCCCACGATCACCTGCCCTGCGAATACCAGTGTGAGTGCGACTTTGAATGCGTGTGCGGCTGTGGTGAGCTACACTGCGCCTGTCGGTTCTGACAATTGTAGCGGCGCGACGACAACGCAGACGGCAGGCTTGGCTTCTGGCCTAAGCTTTCCCGTCGGCGTGACGACCAACACCTTCGGTGTGACGGACGGTGCCGGCAACTCGACAACTTGCTCCTTCACGGTCACAGTCACCGACGGCCAAGCGCCCACCGCAATATGCCAGTCGGTTACCGTGCAGTTGGATCCCAACGGCAATGGCAGCACCACCGCAGCAGCCGTCGACAACGGCAGCACCGACAACTGTGCCCTATCCAGCACAAACCTCAGCCAAACCGCATTCACCTGCGCGAACGCAGGCGCCAACACGGTCACACTCACCGTCACCGACGCGAGCGGAAATACAAGCACCTGCACGGCCACGGTGACCGTGCTTGCGCAGCCCGTAGCGCTGAGCGCGACGCCGGGCAGCGCGCAATGCGGATACAACATCAGCTGCGCGGGTGCGGCTGATGGCACTGTGACAGCCACTTGCAGCGGCGGATGCTCGCCCTACAGTTACAGTTGGAGCAATGGTGGGAGCACAGCAACGGTCACGGGCTTGGCCGCAGGGACTTATTCCGTGACCGTCACAGACGGTGCGGGCGGAACCGCGGTGCAGTCCGTCACGCTTACGGAACCCGTTGCGATCCAAGCCAGTGCAATATCTACCTCCACCTGCACCGGGCAACTCGATGGCGGCATCGACCTCACGGTGACGGGCGGCAACGACTGCCAAGGATACTCCTTTGCTTGGAGCAATGGTGCCACGTCGGAAGATTTGAACAATATTGCGGCAGGAAATTACACGGTAACCGTTACCGATATCGCAGGCTGCTCATTCACCCAGACCTTCACGGTCGTCGCATTCCCAGTGCCTCAGCCGAGCTTCACACAATCTGGCAATTTGCTCACCTCCACCCAGGCTTGGAGCAGCTACCAATGGCTCTTGAACGGCAGCAATATCCCGGGCGCGAATGGAAGTAATTACGCGATCACGCAGACGGGCAGTTATTCGCTGTCGGTGACCGATACCAATGGCTGTGTGGGTGTGAGTGATACCTCGATGGTCGTGGGCTTTGCCGAGCGCTTTACCGACATGGATATTGCGCTCTATCCAAATCCAGCGCGCGGGGAGTTTTGGTTGCGGGCGGCGATGCCGATTGCAGAGGCTGTGGAAATACGCGTTACGGATATGTATGGGCGGTCGGTGTTTGCCACCTCATTGCCTGGATTGGACAGGAATCTTGCCATTGACATCCGCCAACTGCCTGCAGGTTCCTATTTTGTCGAGATCGTCGCGCCCGACTTGGATCGCAGCAAGGTGCTGCGACTGATCGTGCAGTAGCGACGATGGATGCGCGTATCGTCGATGCCCCTGAAAAATCTCAGGGGCGAGCTGAAAAAATGGTTGATCAGTCGCAGGAGTCCTTCGACCGTGGTCTATTTCCAAATTCGGATCTTGATAGGCACATTGGTGAAGATCGTCATCTTTTGCCTCAAATCATCAACTCAATGCACAGCCTACCGAGCGAAAAATTGGGCACTCGTTGTTGCTGATGGGAATGGTGGGGTGTGCGGCGATGGTTTGACTGTGCATGTTGAGGATTGGCGGGATATTGGATGTCGGCATTTTCCTGTGGCCTAGAAGTCACAAACTTCGCATAGAATTAGATCATTTTGTTTAGCTTTGGTCATTGTCGCAATGCAAAGCAGCTTGCGCCAGTATTCGCAAATGCTTAAAAGCAGAACAAAAATTCGTCCCGAAAACAAATGAACAACGAAAGCAATACATTAAAAGCAGAACTGCAATCCTATTTCGACCGCGTCTATCCCCGCTCGATTGTTGAAACGGAGCATACCTTGGGTGGCCCTGTTCATATTCGATTTGAGTTGGGCGCTGGATTTGAGAACGGAACGACCGAGCGTGTTGCGCAAGCGACAAATCGGGCGATGACGATCTTCAATGACACATTTCCCAACTCCCAACAGGAGATTTTTGTCTTGATATACGAATTCCCAGAACCACATTTATGGGGGGCTTCCAATACCTACCTCCATCAACAATTTCCAAAAGAAAAATTTGACGCATTTTACAACCAAGTGCAAATGGTGGATTCTCGCACCTGCACCATTGACGAAAATGGAAACCCTCTATTCAATCAATATGAGGCCAGAATCATCATCGGGCGACTTGCACTTCAAGATATTCAGGTTTGGAACATATTGAATGCAATTGCGAATACTGAAATGGGCTTCGATCCGACGATCGCCCAAACGATTTTCTTTTTCGATCCCATTGCAGACAAAGCATTTCAAATGTACGACGACCGAGGCTGCTATGTATGGAGCGACGATGCAGACAAAATTCGTGATATTTATCTGCGCAGAAATGATTGGATCGTTGATTATCACCGACCTGAGATTGATCCTTATTTTAGACAATAGCGATTATGGCTCCCAAAATCTACTGGATACATCAATTTGAAAATCTGGCTAAAATTGGAACAATGTCAAGGCCAAAAGGAAACGAATGGCTTGAAGAAGAGATCGTCTCCCTCCAATTGCAAAATGTAGACATGATCGTTTCCTTGCTTGAGCGCGAAGAAATAATCGAGCTTGGCTTACGGCAACAAGAACTTCTTTGTGCAAAACACGGCATCGAATTTCGCAATTTCCC
>JANMIM010000603.1:0-4587 GCA_031375795.1 Bacteroidota bacterium | reverse complement strand
CACCACGGCGACCTCGACCCCGAGGTCGCTGATCTCCTTGATCTGCTTGGCATAGTTGAGCAAGGTCTCTGTGCTGATGCCAAAGGTCTTGTCACCCATCAGCGCCTCGCCGCTGAGCTTGAGCAAAATGCGCTTGTACTTCATTTCGTGCTTTTTCATTGTCGCGATTGGGGGACTAAAAAAAGGGAGAAACTTTCGTTTCTCCCTGTATCATACATCTCAGTTGCCGCCGAGTTGCACTCGGCTGAACGCCCTGACTTTCAAGTTTGGATTGGCTTCCTTGAGGTATTGGGCCACGGTCTTGGAAGTGTCTTTCACAAACTCCTGGGCGAGCAGGGTGTTGTCTTTGAAATACTTCTGCAACACGCCTTGTGCGATTTTGTCGAGGATTGCCTCTGGCTTGCCTTCGGCCATCGCGCGGTCGCGTGCGATCTCGAGCTCCTTGGCGACGATCTCAGGGGAGACGCCCGATGAGTCGACGGCCACAGGCTTCATCGCTGCGATCTGCATGGCGACATCCTTGCCGATGGCGGCGATGTCCTCGCTGCCGACGTTGTCAAATGCCACTGCCACAGCCACGCGTGCACCTGGGTGCACGTAGGTGACCACGCGGTCGCCATCGAGGCGCAAGTAGGTGCGCACTTGGATTTTTTCGCCGATCTTGCCCATTGCCTCGGTGAGGTGCTCGCTGATGGCGCGACCGTCGAGTGGCATGGCCAAGAGTGCATCGGTATTGGCGGGGTTGTTGCCAAATGCCACGCGGGCGATTCCTTGGCCGAGGCCTTGGAAGTAATCGTTGCGGGCCACAAAGTCGGTTTCGCAGTTGAGTTCAATCACGACGGCGGTCTTGTCGCTGTGCTCGACGAAGATGGAACCTTCGTTGGCATCGCGGTCTTGGCGGTTGTCAGCGATTTTCTGGCCTTTTTTGCGCAGATAGTCGATCGCCTTCTCGCGGTCGCCGTCGGCTTGCTCAAGTGCCTTTTTGCAATCCATCATGCCTGCACCAGTTGCTTGGCGCAGCTCATTTACGTCTTTTGCTGTAATTGTTGCCATTTTCGTGCTTAATGTAATCTCTTTTTCAGGCTTCTAGAATTCGGCTGCAAAGATAGGGAATTATTGGGAATGGAAAATGGAAAAATGAGCCTGCCAGATTCCAGGGCCTCTCATTTACCCCAAAGCCCAGATTCATCGACCAAATGCACCAGAAAATGCAACTCAATGCGTCACTGAGAACTTTCGCGTAATCGATGTCGGGCTGTAGCCTTGGGGCACCCGCGAGGTCTTGACGCTGATCACATAAGTCCCCGCGGCCTTTTCGCTGAGGTCGATGCGCAAGGGATTTTGCCCCGAATTCAGGTTTTGATCGGGCAGGTGTACCACGAGGCGACCTTGCATGTCACGAATCTCGATGTTCGCGGCCATGGCATCGACCGCCCAGAGGTCCAAGTCCACCGTGTTGGAGAATGTGCTTTGCGAGATCGTCGAGAGCGACAATGCCTCCGTGGCGCCAGGCACCACGCGCAAGATGTTGCTGTAGTTGGCGCTGCCGTTTTGGTCCACCATCTTGAGGCGGTAATAGATGGTCGTGCTCAGTGCGCCGGCATCCTTGTAGCTGTAATCGAGGTTACCCGAGACGCCAGCACCCCTGGCCGCCACGCTGCCGACCATTTTGAAGTTTTTGAGCTCGGTGGAGCGCTCCACATCGTAGCGCACGACTTGCGTCTCCTCGGTGACTGACCAGGTCAGTTTAACGTCTTGGCCTTGCTGCCGCGCTTGAAAGCCGAGCATCCGCACAGGAAACACGATGGTCGTGATCCTGGTATCGTCGATCGCCACCGATGGGTCGGTGCCGGAGCCATTGCCGTTGTTACGCCAGTTGAAACCGATGCGCACATTGGGATTGTTGTTGAAGGCTGCTGGGAGGGCGAGGGTATAGGTCGTCCATTGGCCTTGGCTGTAGCCATTGCAGGCTCCGCAGCAGACAGATGAGAGGCAATATTGGAAGCCGACAGGCCATGTGGCGCCATTGTCGGTGCTCAGTCGCAACTGGGCACGGTCGTCGCTGCATGCCGAGCTTCCAAATGCGATGAAGTCAAATGCAAGCGTATTGGTGCTGTAGCCGCTCAGGTTGATCGTGGGCGATACAACTGTGCGAAAGGTCGCATTGGTCGCGCCAGTTTCATTGAAGGATGCACCCATGTCGCCACCACCTGACGCGCCCGAGCCGATATGCAAAGACGCGTCGCCGACGCAGGTCGATCCACATGCTGGAGGTACCTGCCCTTCCTCTGCACAACTCACATACCAAATGTTGGGATCGCCTCCATTCACGCCTCCGTCATTTTCGCGGATCGTCCAGCCACCGAATGAAGTAGCAAGACAGCTGGAACCGCAGCCATTGTTGAAATCGACTGACCAGACCGTCGTCTGCGACCATCCGCTCAAGCATGAACCTAAAAGTAGCAAGCAAGGAACAAGAATTCGATATGAAAATACCTTGTGGAACATGGTTGATGATACTATTACTGAAGCTGAAGCTGACCGTGGGAGCCGAAAGATAGTAAATTTCTGATTGAAATCATGGGATTGAATTGTAAGCCAGTACCATATAGGCTGGCAGTAAGGCCAGTAGCGCCAATTGTGATCGGCCTGGCCAGCGCATGATTACCGCTACCGAGAAGAGAATCGATGTAAAGACGATACCCATCTGGTAGTTGTTGGGAAGCAAAATGAGCGCAGCCACCACGCCCGCAGCAAGCAGCAACGCGATCACTGCGAATGTAAAAATCCGCTGAAAACCCGATAACCAGCGACCATACCATGGGAAGGCATCGTCCCCACGACGACCGAGATCCGTAAAAAGGCCCCCGAATGTCTGCAACAACAATAGCGCCAGCAACCATTTCGTCGGGAAACCCACCATTGGCCCACCAAAGGCCGAGAAACCCAGCAAGGCGACCGCGACCAGCGCCATCGCCTCCAGCAAATTGCGCAACAAGGGCGCACGTCGCAGGTTCAGCGGCGCTTCATTCAGCAAAAACAAGATTCCCCAGATCACCGCCACCACAAATGCCACCCGCACGGAGATCGCAACCCCAAGGCCCAGACCCAAGGCGATCAGGAAATTGCGCCCCTTTTCTGCCGATTGAGAGGCCATTCCCCCCCCGATTTGCAGCCGCTGAAGGCCCACAAGCAGGGCCATACACAGCAGCAAGGCCAGCAGCAACGGAAACCAAAACAGCGAGGTAGGATCCAGCACCCAGGCCCCCGGATACGCACGCATGGCCAGCCCTGCGCCGATGAACGCATGACAAACGCCGATCGCCACCGTCGCCCAGGGCACCGCACGCAGCACGCGCCACGCAAGCGTCGGCGCATACAAGATCAAGGCAATGGCTAGCAGGCCCACGTTCAAGGTCAGCAGCAAAAGGGCCGTGCTATTGTCCTCAGGACCGTATTGCAGCGGCCAGACATCTACCAGCATGCCGAGTAGCCTTGGCACTGCCCCCGACAGAAACAGCACCATATAGATGCTCAAGCTCGCGGCGATGCCCCACCAAACGCTGCCGCGCTTGGTTCGCACATAATTAAAGGAAGCCAAAACCAGCAAAATGATCTCGATGCGGATGCCCAATGTCGCGCCCCGCGACATGCTCGGCCCACCCAAGGTCACATACGCATACAACACCTGGCTCCAAGAATTGAGCGCGAGGTAGTTCATCTTGGCACCGACCCCGCCGCTCACGAGCAGGTCGATGATGGGTGCGGTGAGTGCGATCGTGAACCCGACCACGACGAGCTTGGTGACCTTGACGATGCTTTCGCCCGAAAAGAGCCGCAATTGCACCAAAAAAGCCAAGACGATGAACAAAAACCAGAGGCCGATGTGCAAGACATCGGCGAGGGAAAAGAGGCGGTGGCTGGAGAAAAACTCCAGCGAGAGCCGCAGCGCCAAGATCGCGAAAAACAGCTGGAAATAGCGCCGCAACGGGGCAGGGTGCTCCTCGACGTGGCGCACCAAGCGCATGAACAGCGATTGGATTTTTTGGAGCATTCCGGCAGGTCAATGGGTGAAGATAAACATATTCCCTGTTGCAAAGGCTGGAGATTTCGCATCGCGGGCCGCCTCCACGGCACCCATCCAAAAGGAATTCTTGCCCGCGCGCACTTCTTGGTCCTGCGTCTTGGGGCGGATCACGAAACCGCTTGTGAAGGTCGACTGGTGTATCACGAGCGGATAGCGCTTATGGCTGTGCGCGCTGCCCCACAAGTCACTGGTGCGCCAGCGATCATGGTCCTCCTTGCTGGCATCCCACCAATTGTAGAGGCTATTGGCCTCGTGGTGGACCATCACGTTTGCCATGTCATTTTTGTCGAGCCAGAGTAGAAATGCATATTCCCCCGAACCCCGGATTTCCTTCAATTGGATCCAGTAGATCGCGTTGGCGCCGGGCAACTGCAGCAATGTGCTCATGTTGTCAAATGTGGCCGTTTGCAGGAATGCGGCCTGTGGACGCGTTTGGAGTGCGCGTGCCTTGCCCTTCATGTGCTTGGCCACCGTGACCGTTGCCGTCGGCATTGCTTGCT
>JANMIM010000587.1:0-6058 GCA_031375795.1 Bacteroidota bacterium | reverse complement strand
GGTCTACGCGGCTCACGACTGCGTGTGTGGTGTCAGCGACCATGGCGGCATGAAAAATGTAGGCGCTGTGCCCGTCGTTGGTGAGCAGGGGGTAGTCCAGGACTTTTTCGTTGGGCCGTTGCTCGCTCTTGAGATTGCTTTTTAAGCCATCGATGGCACGCGTCATGGATTCCAGCCTCCAATGTAGGGTACGCTGCTCGTAGTAGGCTTTGTCGCCATATTTTGGTTCCTGCTCGACCCCTGGATGGGCTGCAATGAAGGCAGACAGGGTGTCTTGCTGTGCTTGGATGACGGCTTCCATGCCCGCGATCAATTGTTTCTTGCGTTTTAGTTCGGCAAGGGGGTCGTTGTCGATGATCCATTCCCCAAAAAGGAAGCTCATTTCTGTGCTGTTTTTGATGCCAGCATAGGAGATGGCCTTGCGCGGGTCGCCCTCTAGGTAGATGCGATCGTCCTTTTTGAATTCGCCAGAGGTATTGAACATCGCCTGGTCCCAATCGACGCGGGGCATGTCGATGTCCACTTTCTGGAGGCTGAAATCGCTGGGGTCGAGGGCATACTTGAAGCCGGCCTCGTCGGTGAGCAAGACGCGATCGCTGGCCCAGTCATAGACAAAATACTGGTTGATGAGCGGCCACTCGGGCTTGGCAGGCTTGAAGGCGTTCAAGCCGGGCTTTTGCGAGAGCTGTTCCCAAGACTCCTTGACCTCCAGCGTGATGGGGTCGCGGTAGTGCAAGCCAAGCTCGGGCACGATGCTGAACATCCAGATTTTGCCCGGGGAATACCCCAGCAACTCATTCGCCTCCTCCATCCCTTCGCCCAGCTCCACGCGCCCCGCCAACTCACCCGTCGCGATGCGGTAGCTGGACAATCGGTATTCCGAATAGCCCGAGATACGGGTCACGCCGCCGCCGCTGGACTTGGAACTGGCCTGGAAGACCTCTTCCTTGGAGATGATGAGGTTTCCCTCTGGGCCTTGGTACAGCAGGTTTGCCGTGACATCGTCTGCGGTGTCGGTCATGACGTCCTTGTGAAAGCAGGCGGCCAAGCTCAGGGTCAGTGGCAAGGCCAGCACAAGCAGTGGGCGTCTTGCGGCCTGCATGACAGTTGCAGCAGCGCCCTGGACACGTTGAAGGGTAGAAATTGCAAGCAGCTTCATGGGATCAACATTTGCAACGAATATAGCTGAAAAAGGTAGAATCCGCTCCAATCTGGTTTTGTGCCGCTGATTCCCCGGACCGATGGAAAAAAATGTCTGCCTATTCCCTTTCCGTCGATTTACCTTTATCTTTACCTATGTACCATTAACACCTGCGTCATGAACAAGTTGAATGCGATCGTACAGAACCCTAGCCTCGAAGAGCACATCATCTTTTTTGTGGGCATCCGCCACATGGAGAAGCACTGGGAGCAGCATATTGACTATCAGATTCCTTATTCATGGGATATCCTGGAGATGTTTTACAGGGAAATGAAACAAAGTACCCTGCAGGGCCTCAAGGATTTGCTGCGGCAGGACCATGGCATCAGCGACAAGGACAGCGATTTTAAGTCGACGATGAATGCTGCGATCGGCATCATCATCGCGCGCCATGGCATGCCGGCCATCGTCGCCAACGCCCGCGAGTTTCTCAGGGTCTTGACGGCCGCCGAGATCGGCAACGAAACGCATCAGTTCAGCTTCATTCCCCCGGCACAGTTTTGCGGGTCCTGCGGGCAACTGGCGATCTCCTGCGGATTGGAGGATGTGCCCGCCACGCGCAGCAACAAGCATTTTTCGCTCGAAACACAGTTTGGCTATTGCATGCACTGCAAGACTTTCTTTCGGGTGCAGTAGGTTTCCGTTGCCTTGGTTCGGGATCGCCCCCGGCGGGGATCACCCCCGAGCGCTCCGTTTTCGATCGATTCGAAGAAAATTTTCAAAATCGCTTTGGCTTGGGTAGGATACCTGTAATTTCGTCCTTCTCAATTGCAAGGCGTGGTTTTCAGTTCAGTCATATTCCTGGTTTGGTTTCTGCCAATCTTCCTTTTCTTGTACACGCTGGCAGACCGGCGGTTCAAGAATGCCCTGTTGCTGATCGGTAGCATCGTTTTTTATGCTTGGGGGGCGCCCAAATTCATCTTTGTATTCCTGGGGACGAGTTTCCTAGATTTCCATTTGGTCAAGGCCATGCACCAAGCCGGGACCGAGCAGCGTCGGCGCCTTTGGCTCGCCTTCTCCTTGGGTTTGAACCTGGGCCTGCTGGCCTATTTCAAATACTGCAACTTCTTTGTCGAGAACGTCAATGCCTTGCTCTCGGCCATGAATGTCACGGAGATCGGTTGGACGGCCGTGGCCTTGCCATTGGGCATTTCCTTTTTTGTCTTTGAGTCGCTCACCTACGTGATCGACGTGTATCGCCGTGTCCATGCACCCCTGCGAAATTTCTGGGAATACCAGATGTACATCCTGTATTTCCCCAAGCTCATCGCCGGGCCCATCGTGCGCTACCATGACATCGCCGATCAAATCACCGATCGGCAGGAATCCAGCGACCTGCTCCTCACGGGATTTTACCGGCTGGCGATCGGGCTCGGCAAAAAAGTGCTGATCGCCAACAAGCTCGGGGCGATGGTCGCACCCTATTTTGGTGCAGACCCGAGCCAACTCAGTGCATCACAAGCTTGGATCGGCGTGATCGGCTTCATGATGCAGGTGTATTTCGACTTCAGCGGCTACAGCGACATGGCCTTGGGCTTGAGCAGGATGTTTGGATTCCGGTTGCCAGAGAACTTCAACAATCCGTTTGTGGCGACGAGCGTCACGGAGTTTTGGCAACGCTGGCATATTTCGCTATCGACTTGGTTTCAGGTGTACCTGTTTACCCCGCTGGCGTTGCAGCTGCGCAACCTGCGCATGTGGGGCGTCTCGCTCACGATCTTGATCACCTTTCTGGCATCGGGCCTCTGGCATGGCGCAGCTTGGAACTTCGTCATCTGGGGCGGCTGCCACGGCTTGATGTTGGTGCTGGAGCGCGCGGTGTTGGTGCGGTTCATGCCTCTGCTGGGGCGAATGGCAGGCATGCTGCTGGTGTGGTGCTTCGTGACAATGAGCTTTGTGATCTTCAAGATCGAGCATTTGCCATCTGCTTTCACCTATTACCGGGTGCTCTTTTCTGGCGGAACGGGATTGGCATCGACCCCGATGACCGAGTCCTGGATCGTTTTCGGTTGCGCCGTGTGCTTCTCGCTCTTTGCCGCCGTCCCCATTTTGAAACGGCTCCAAGACAAGCTCTATGCCGACACCCAAGGCACGCTGGGACATCTCCTGATGTTTCCGATGAGCGTGGCGGTGTTCGTCATTTGCCTGTCCCTACTCACTTGGTCTCCTTACAACCCCTTCATTTATTTCAGATTCTAGATGCAAGCGCGACTGAGACATACCTTGGTGTTTTTGCTGTTTGGCTTGCTGTTCCTGCCGATGTTGCAGCAGGGTTTTGGGCTGTGGGAGGAGAAACCCTTGGAGGGCATCGCGCAGCAGACGCGGCTCCCCGACCTGCAGGGCTCGACTTGGTTGGCCGGCACGTTTCAAGACAGCATGCAATCCCATCTGGACCTTCATTTCGGATTTCACAATACCGCCGTTCGGCTCAACAACCAATACTATTATTCCGTGTTTCACACAGGCATCGCCAATGCCGTCGTGATCGGGCAAGACCATTATCTCTATGACCAAACCCACATCGATGCCTACACGGGGGCCGATTTCATGGGCATGGATGTCGTGAAGGCCCGAATGCAGGACATCTACGTCTTGCAGCAAATGCTCAAAAAGAAGCAGATCACGCTGGTCTTGGCGATCGCCCCCAACAAGGCCACCTGCACCTCCAAGCACCTGCCCATCGGCACTCCCGACGCCGGCCAATCCACCAATTACAAAGCATTTCGCACACTCGCAGACAGCCTCCAGATCCCTGTGCTCGACTACGTGGCCTGGTACAAGGAAAAGGACCGCAGCACGCCCTATCCGCTCTATCCCGCAGGCGGCATCCATTGGAGCCAATACTGCGCGACGATGGCCGCCGACACCTTTGCGGGCTTCATCTCCCAAGTGACCAAGGTGCCCTTGAAACGATTCTACTATTCCGAGGTGGAATGGGACGCGCCTCGGGGCGAAGATGCCGACCTCAACCGCGGGATGAACCTCTTGTGGCCGCTCCCTGCCTCTCAAATGGCCTATCCCAAAATCACCTGGGGCACTGGTGAGCAGAAGCTCAAGGTGCTCACCGTCGGCGACTCCTATTATTTCAAGAACTTCACGGATTTCACAGGCGCCATTTTTGAGCAATCCCATTTTTGGTTTTATTTCAAGGAGCTCTGCATCAATGGCGCCCCCAAATCCTTCAGCAATGATCAGGTCGATGTGCGCCGTGAGATCGAGTCGCAAGATGTCGTGGTGCTGTATGCCAGCGATTCCCACCTGCCAAGTATGGGCTGGGGCTTTGTCGAGGCGGCCTTGAAGGCCTATCGCGATCCCATCTGGCGCCAAAAGGAGATCGATCGCCTCAGCGCCGACATCCGCACAGATGCAAATTGGATGCAACAAATCGCCACCAAGTCTGCTGCAGCAGGCGTGCCTCAAGACACGATGTTGCGGTGGGACGCGATCTGGGTTTTGGAGAATAGTCGAATCAAGTAGGTTGGGGGATGCTTTTGCGGCGTTGGAATTTACTGCGGCGGGACGCCGCTTGTTCGATCGCCGTGTGGCCGGAGGCCACCGGCTCGCGCCAAAGGCCAGTGATTTTTCCAGCGCCACTGTGCTGCCCGCAAGTTCGCATACCCCTTTTCAAGCAAGCCTACGTGGGATCGGCTCGAAGTTGTTGGCGGGATCAAAACAATCATGGGCAGTTCCCCGAAAGGCAGCGATAAGGGCCTGCCGTACCTCGGGATGGGCTGCGAAGAGGGTGTACCAGATGGAGAAGTATCCCCGTTGCGCTGCGAATTCTGAAACTTGTTCGGCAAGAAGATTGCCATTTTCGAATTCACGTAGCTTTCGTTTTGCAAATCCCCATTGCGTGTCTCGTAAGTACCAGCGTCGATCATTCTTTGGAATGGAAGGATATTCAGGGTTGCCGGGATATTTGTCAAGACCAACCAACTTCATGAGCTTATGAGCTTTTTCCTTCTCCGAATCATCGAGTTGCGGATTCACTTTCACAATGCCAGCTTCTGAATAACAAAAGGAAAGGAACGTATTGTCTTGATGCGGAAAATGAAGGTTTTCCAGGCTTACCTCCTTCGCTGATTTATTACTTTTCCCATTGCAACAACCGCAGGCTAGAACGAAATTGAACCAATCCCCTCTTTTCGTAGGATCTTGCTTTTTGGAAACGATGTGCTCAACTTCAAGATCTGAGTGCATTTGCTCACAATAGCAGCAATAAAACCCAAGTGTATCCTCGAGATAGGATTTTGCAGTTGAAGGCGGATTGAAATGAATGGGATTTCCCAGCATATCAAGCGGCCATTCGACTTGTTCAATCGGCCTCACAGCATTTTCGCCTTTCTTTCTAAGCGCAGCATCGCAACAAAAACAGGGTCTTCAGCAAAACCTTCTTCGTACGCATCGAGTTTTGCGCGAAGCGCTGCTTTCTCGGCTTCGTCATATTCCGCATGACCATTGGAAATGAGTTCGATGTACTTTTCCGCAACTGCAACCATTTCTTGAAATCGCTCACTGCGAGGCCCCTCATCGACTCCCATTTCCGTTTCTGCGATATCTTCAATGCTACGCTTGTAGGGATCTCCGCCCCGCTCTGCATCATCGTCCAAAATGATCAATTCCTCCGTCTTCAAAGACTGCACAATAAACGGTGAATGGGTCGTAGCAATGAATTGAACCTTCGGGAAAACCCGCTTTAAGTCAGCTACAATATTGCGCTGCCAGTTGGGGTGCAGATGTAAGTCGAGCTCGTCTATCAGTACAACGCCAGGCGTTTCCTTGACGGCATTTTCACCGAGGTGTGGATTGAGTTGGATGCAGCGGTAGGCCATGTCGGCTACCATGCCGATGACATTG
>JANMIM010000525.1:0-12929 GCA_031375795.1 Bacteroidota bacterium | reverse complement strand
GTCGGCCTCGGTGCCATGGGGACCGCCATGGCCCGTCGCCTGGTCGAGGCCCAGCGCCATGTGGTGGGTTTTGACGTGCGCAAGGAGGCCAACGAGGCCCTTGCAGGCTTCAGGGAAGAATTCAAGCGCCTGAAGTCGGTCGTGATGGACCTGAACGATGACAGCGAGCTCACACGCTTTGCCGCCCTCAAGGGCCGCGAGTTGCATGAGGTGAGCGCCTTTTCCCTGGGCAAGAATGGCGCACAGGTGAGGCTCACAGCCTACGACCTCGACCGCGCACCGGGTGCCACCATGGATGCCCTGCGCCAAGACAACGCTTTGTTTGCCATGATCCACCAATAATGACAATGCGATGAATTGATAGATACCCAAAAGCAAGGGGCGCGGCCAATCGGTCGCGCCCCTTGCTTTTGGGTACCTATCAGAGGTACTTATTCGCCTTCCTCGACTTCGACTTCTTCTTCTTCGACGTCTTCTTCCTCGACATCACCTTCTTCGCCGCCTTCGTCCTCGCCCATGGCGTCGATCATCATCTTGAACATTTCGGCTTGGGTCATGAGGCCCAGGTCAAACTTGCGGACCTTGCTGCTGTAGCTCGACACCGACATCGAGGATGGAGAGTCGTTGTCAAAGTCATACAGGTCCGTGATGACGTCGGTGGAGAACCGGGCCACACCTGGATCCATCAAGATTTCATAGACCAGATCGTCAGATCCGCCGATGCTCAGGGCTGAATATTCGACTTCCTCGGCAAATGGGTACTTGTCGTCGCTCAAGCTGCCGATCCAGCTGCCGTCGCCCATCGTGGTGTCAAACACGATCGAGTCGCCGAGATAACCTTTGATGCTGTAGTTTTCTTCCTTGCTGCGCACTTCGATTTTTTCCCACGAGCCGCTTGCGATCACGTGCTCATTGCCGTCGACGACGATCTTGCCCTCCTTGGGCGAATAGTTGGAGACGTAGATGTTGCTGCTCATCGGCTTCATGCTGATGAACATGAAGATGCCCATGACCAGCAAGATCAAGCCCGGGACACCAAACATGACCGTGGCCCTGATTTTTTTCTTGTCGTGGAAAAGCGCCGTGGTGTTCTTGATGCTGACAAGCCAGATGACCAGCATGATGATGCCACCTACGAGCCCGACGGTGCGCAAAGTGCCTGTCATGTCGAGGGCTACGAGTCCGAGTGTTAACAATGAATTCATTGGAATGATGAAATTTAAGATTGGAAATGGAAAATTTTATAAAAACGACGTGCAAGATAGGTAAATCATGCGGGATTCAAACAATATGGGCTTCGATGATTTACTTTTTTCGGCCGGTAGATCCCGCCTCTTTGATCACGGGTCCTGTCGATCCTTCAATTCCTTTGCTTCGCGCTCTTTTTTGGCTTGCTGCAGCAACAAATCCATTTGGGTGACCACGTTCACATCCCATTTGAACTTTGCAGTACTTCCCTCGTCCATGTAAATGGTGGCTGGAGGCGATTGATCAAAACCGAAGACCTCCATCTCCATCGAATCGTCAAAGAATCGCTCGATCCCTGGCTTCGCAATTGAAACCGACGTGAGTCTTAGGTCCAAAGAAGCTGCCTCCCTACCCGTGGCATAGCCTACTTGCTGAGCGATCACAGTCGCGTCGTCGCTGAGATTTCCGATGTATTGGCCCCTTTGGATTTGGGTATCGATGACGACGGATGTACCAAGCCAGGCTTGAAGCCGGGTGGTATTGGCCTCGCAACGCACCTCGATCATGTCTTGGAAATTGGGTAACAGCATGTGTGTCTCCTCCCCGAACATGACCTTGCCTGTATCCCGAGAATAATTGGCGATGTAGAGATTGGCGAGATGAGGCAATTGGGGCTGATTGGAACCAAAAACCTCACGGTATTCGTCTTCGCTCAAAATCGGCAGCCCGTCCTCGTCGTATTCGGAACGGTCTGCATACCGGTCCCAGATGACATGGACATAGAATCCCCCAGCGAAAAGGAGCAAGGCAGGTACCAAAAAAATGAGTGATACCCGCCGGTTTTTCGGATTGGTGAAAATTGATTGGAAGCTGCCTTTGACTTTGAACAACCATACCACAAGTAAAACCACTGCGAGGATCAATCCCCAGCCTCCAAAGAACTGGGGGATCATCCCCATGCCCGCGATGAAATACGACAAGGATAGGTTCAGCATGATGATCTAGCTTCGTTAATTGGGATTCCCACGCAAGATAATTGAAAAATCGGTGATCGACAGGCCCCTGCGTTGCGCATCTCCCTTGATTTCCGAGGCAGCAGACCGCCTATTCGTCGCGTTCATAGTCATTCTCTGCGCTATCGGCTTCTGGCAACCCGTATTTCCACCTCAACGATGCATCATCCAGGGCTTTGATGTCCCATTTTTTGGGGGCATTGCCGTTTTCATAGACGAATCGGGGCACTTCTGTCTCAAAATCAAAGACTTCAAAGGCAAATTCCTTGTCAAATCGCTCTATTCCGGGTTCAGAGACTATGAAAACCGGCAATTCCTCTTGCTTCCGGGTTGTGTCCCCGGTTGCACGATAGCCCACTTGCTCTGCAATGACATAAGAATCCTTGCTGAAGCTGCCGATGTACCTTCCTACGCCGATGAGGGTGTCGATCACGAGAAGCTCGCCCACCCAAGCGCGTAATTTCTCAGTGTTCTGATTGCTCTGTACAACAAATGAGTACTTGGAAAATGGTGGAAACCAATAGGTTTTCTCGCAAACCTGGACTTTTCCGGTATCGGAGGAATAATTTGCGAAATATAGATGGGCAAGTCGCGGTATGGGATCTGCATTGTTGCTCCCGGGCGCCCCGCCCCCGCTGCCTGGGCCATAGCCATTGTGCGATAATCGAGGCCACAGGACGGCGAAAAAGAATCCCCCGGCGAACAGAATCACGGCAGGCAAAAGCAGCCAGAGCGTGGTGCGTCGCGTTTGTGGATTGCTAACAATCGACAAAATGTTTCCCTTGATCATGAACAACCACACCGCGACGAGGACGATGGAGAAGATCAAGCCCCAGACTCCAAAAGACTTGGGCAACGACCCCATACCGACGATGAAATGCGACAATGATTGATTTACCATATTGATCTAGATTTGCAAGTTGGAATTCCAACACAAGATAATCGGAAAATCGGTGATCGCCAAGCTGGTGCGCGGCGCATCTCCCTTGATTTCTGGGTCAGCAATCCGCCTATTCGTCGCGTTCATAGTCTTCCTCCGGGCCATAGACTTCTGGCAAACCCAATTTCTCCCTCATCTCTGCATGATCAAAGACCTTGATTCCCATTTGTTGCGGGTATCGCCTTGCCCGTAGACGTAAGTGGGGACTTCAGAATCAAAACCGAAGGCTTCAATTTCAAATCCCTTGTCAAAGCGTTCAATTCCGGGTTCTGAAACCATGAAACTGGAGAGCCCCTCGCGCTTATTCATTCTTCCCTCAACTGGGACATAAGTCACTTGCTCAGCAAAAACATAGGAATCGCTGCTCAAACTGCCGATGTACCGCCCCACGCCAATGATCGTATCCATGACGAGTTGCTCGCCGATCCAAGCCTGCATCTTTGCTGAATCACCTTCGCTAAGGACTTTGATGAAGTACCTCGAATGTGGTGGGAACCAATAGGTTTTCACTCCGACCACCACCTTGGCCGAATCTGGAGAGTAATTTGCCAGAAAAAGATGGGCAATAGAGCGTGCAGGTATTCCGTCGTTGTCGTCGTCTTCGCTTGGATTCCGGTGGGTCACATTGCCATCCGATCGAGGTCCAGTGTCAGGGAGTCCACTGTAAAAAGGTGTCCAAGCAATGATGACACCTACCGTGAAGAGCAGCGCAAATCAGAGCAATCGATTTGAGGGTTGCAGAAAGTAGGTCTTCCAACCCTTGGGGTTTTTGAACCACCAAAGTGCAAAGCTGAGGAACCACAAAACGACGAGGGCGATTCCCACAACGATTCCCCATTGCTGCAAAAACCTGGGAAAGGCGCTCATGGAGCAGAAGAATTGTGCAAATGTCAATGGGTACATCGTCTCGAACGTTTCAAAACATGGCGAAAGCTAGATGCCGGTGCGGCGCCCAAGGCCCAGACGCAACACAATCCAATGGTGACATCCTATCCTATGCAACAAATCCCATCATACTACCACAAGTCCCTTTTATTCATCATTCAGCGCATCCAAGCTGCTCTCGCCGTCTTCCTTACCGATGGCGTCGAGGAGCATTTTCATGAACTCCTCGTCGGTGACGAGGTCCACATCCCATTTATGGACGCGGCTCGTGCTGCTCGAGACGCTCATCGACTGCGGCGCCTTGCTCTCGAAGCCATAGACATCCTCGTAGGATTCCGTGGAAAACCGCTCGATGCCGGCATGGGTGAGCATGATGTATTCCAAGTCGTCGGTGCTCGCGTAGTTGTTGGCGGAATAAACGACCTCCTCGGCGACGACGGAAATGTCATCGCTGAAATTGCCAACATAGCTTCCCGTACCAATGATGGTGTCGAGGACCAAGGAGTCCCCGAGCCATGCCCGCAAGGTATCTGATGTCTTGTTGCTCTTGATGTCGATCACCCTGCTTTCCTTGGAGGTCAGGGAATCCACAAAATCGCCCACTTGGATCTTGCCGACCTTTTCGGAATAATTGGCGATGTACACCCGCGCCATGGTCGGCACATAAGGCTCAGAATCGATGCTGCTGTAGTCACCGCCCGAATAGGAATAGGGATCGTAACGGTATGGGTTGTAAAAGAACCGATAGTACACGCCACCGAAAAACAAGATGAGGCCCGGCACCAGCATGATGAAAGTGGCCTTGATCTTCTTCGGATCATGAAAAAGCGCAGAGGTGTTCTTGACGGTGAGCCACCATCTCACGACCAAGATGATGCCGCCGATGATCGCGACAGTGGTCAAGATGCCTCTGAAACCGAAGATTCCGAACGTAAACAATGTGCTCATTTGAATTTCTGGTGGTTTTGGGGGTGAACAATCGAATCTATAATCCACTGCAAGATAAGGATATTGCCAAAATCGGCAAGATGCAACGACTCGAAACCCATCAAATATCGTGCGACTCTGCGGCACCAACTGCAATCACCATGTGCCTCGCCAGGAAGACCTTTGCTCCGGTTGGACCATGCCCAACCGGAATTTGGCTTTGCTGGGAAAATGCGCTTTCGGTCTAGAAAAGGGACAATTGCCCATCCTTGCGGGGACGCTTGAATGCCTCCACATTCAAGGGCGGCGGTTTCACAGCAGGCATGTATTTGTCGTGGGAAATGCGGAAGAGCTTGCGAATCGCCTCTGCAAAGGGACCCTCGCCCCGCATGCGCGTACCAAATCGGCTGTCGTGCAGGCTCCCGCCATGGGCATCTGCGACTTGGTTGAGGACCTTGTCTGCACGATCGGGAAAGGTCTTCCTGATCCAGTCGGTGAAGATGTCACCGATGGTGCCGTTGAGGCGCACGATCGTATAGCCCGCCGAGACGGCTCCTGCCTGTGCAGCTGCCTTCATGATGGGCACGAGCTCCTCACTCGTGAGCCCGGGTATGATGGGCGCGATCATGACGTTCACGGGGATGCCAGCCCGCGTGAGGCGCTCGATGGCATGCAGGCGTTGCAGGCTCGACGCCGTGCGCGGCTCCATCGCACGCCGCAGGTCCTCGTCCAGGGTCGTGATGCTCATGCTCACGCGCACGAGATTTTCCTGGGCCATCTCTGCGAGAATATCGATGTCACGTAGAACAAGGCTGTTTTTGGTGATGATGCCGACAGGCTGCTTGAACTCCGCCATCACTTGCAAGATCTTGCGTGTGATCCCAAACTTGCGCTCTGCGGGCTGGTAACAATCGGTGTTGCCGCTGAGCATGATGGGCTTGCATTCATAGTTTTTCTTGCCCAGCTCCTCCCTGAGCAAGTCGGCGGCATTTTCCTTGACCACAATCTTGCGCTCAAAGTCCAGGCCTGCACTCATGCCCCAATACTGATGCGTGACCCTGGCGTAACAATATGGGCAGCCATGCTCGCATCCTTGATAGGGATTCAGCGAGTAGTCCATCGGGATGTCGGGGCTCGGAACCTCGTTGATGATCTTGCGCGGATGCTCGATGAGAAACTCTGTCCCGCTATTCTCCAGCAAGGGCTCATCCAGAGCCTCCATGTACTCCTGTACATAGTGCGTCCTCAAAAAAGGATTGTGGGCGTTGAACTGAGCGCCCCGACCTTTCATATAATCGTATTGCTGCACCTGCATGGATTCCCGAATCAATGTTCACAAAAATAGCAAACACATTCGGTAAATGCAAATAATATTTACATTCGAGCTAATAAAATTTCTATTCTGCATTTTCAGCCCCCAACAGCGCCCACGACACTACAAATCGGACATTCCTCCACCTTGTGCCCACGTGCCTTGCAGTATTCCCGCCCAAAGTAGATGATCTGCAAATGCAGTTTGATCCAAGTGGACACTGGAAAGACAGCCTTGAGGTCGCGCTCGGTCTGTTCCACGGTCTTACCGGTACTGAGTCCCCAGCGCTCGGCCAATCGGTGGATATGCGTATCGACCGGAAAAGCCGGCCGGCCAAATGCTTGGATCATGACCACACTTGCCGTCTTGTGCCCCACGCCCGGCAGCCGCTCGAGGGCGGCCATGTCGTCTGGAACGGTGCCGCCATGCTCCTCCACCAAGATTTGGGACAGCCTTTGGATCGCCTTGGACTTGTTGCCGGCCAGGCCGCAGGGACGAATGATGTCTTCGATCTCCGCCACCGGCAGGCGCTGCATCTCCCAGGGGTTGCCTGCCCGTGCAAACAGAATGGGGGTCACCTTGTTGACCCGCTCATCGGTGCACTGCGCACTCAAAAGCACGGCCACGAGGAGCGAGAAGGCATCGTCGTGGTCGAGCGGAATCGGCGGATCGGGATACAACTCCTCCAGTTTGAGACGTATGAAATCTGCTTTCTCGAAATTTTTCATTGGATCGTGCTGGAAACCATGTCGGAGAAGGTGCGAAAATTTTGGCAGAAACCAAGCCGCAAGCGCTGGCAGAGAGGTGCTAGCGACCTTCGTCGCCGCCACACCGCCAAGGCTTGCCGCAAATTTCGTGGTTCAGATGCAAAAATGATTTTCTATTTTGACTGAGATGCTCTAATATTGAGTCGGGATTAATGCAAAGGTAGAACATCAAGATATGAAGCTTCACGAACACCAGGCGAAAGAAGTGATCGCCAAGTTTGGAGTTCCAATACAACAAGGAACGGTTGCCTATACGGTCGACGAGGCTGTGAAGGCCGCTGAAACGCTGTACCCCAATGCCACCGGCAAGGAGTACTACGTCGTGAAGGCTCAAATCCATGCAGGTGGACGCGGCAAAGGTGGCGGTGTGAAACTCGCCAAGTCACTTGCCGAGGTACGCGAAAAGGCTTCGGCCATCCTGGGAATGACCCTGGTCACGCCACAGACAGGCCCCGAGGGCCGTCTTGTGCGCCGCCTGCTCATCACGCAAGACGTATTTTATCCAGGCGCCATCGAGCCCAAAGAATATTATGTGTCGATGACACTCGACCGCATCACCGGCCGCCTCACGATCATGGCCTCTGCAGAAGGTGGCATGGACATCGAGGAGGTGGCAGAGAAGCATCCTGAAAAAATCTTCAGGGAGTCGATCGACCCCGTCGCTGGACTGCGTGAATTCCAGGCCCGCAAGATCGCCTTCAAGCTCGGCTTGGAAGGCCCCGCGATCAACGGATGCGTGGACTTGCTCATGAAGTGCTACAAGGCCTATGTCGAGTGCGATTGTTCGTTGCTGGAAATCAACCCGATGTTGCGCACGAGCGACAACAAGATCATCGCCGTCGACTGCAAGATGGACATCGACGAGAATGCATTGTTTCGCCAGCCTGAGCTCGAAGCCATGCGTGATCTCAATGAAGAGGACCCGCTGGAAGTCGAAGCCTCCAACTTTGGCCTCAACTACATCAACCTCACTGGAAATGTGGGTTGCATGGTGAATGGCGCAGGTCTTGCCATGGCCACCATGGACATGATCAAGCTCGCAGGCGGCTTTCCCGCCAACTTCCTGGATGTCGGCGGCAAGGCAAATGCGGAAACAGTTGAGGCTGCTTTCAGAATTATCTTGAAAGATCCGGCAGTAAAGGTTATATTGGTGAATATTTTCGGAGGAATCGTTCGTTGTGACCGTGTTGCCAACGGTGTGGTGGAGGCCTACAAAAAGATTGGAAACATTAATATTCCAATTATCGTAAGACTTCAGGGCACCAATGCCGTCGAGGCAGCCGCTATTATTGATCAGTCTGGGCTGAAAGTGGCCTCTGCGATCACGCTTGCAGAAGCGGCGCAGAAAGTCAAAGAAGCTCTGAGCTCTATAAATTAAACTTTTCGGTATTAATTTTCGTAAAAGCAGGTTAGTTGGGTTCTAGCCTGCTTTTCTTTTATACCCTATCGAGTTTTCATGAACACACGCCTTTACGCTTTCGCGCTTCTTTTCTTCCCCTTTCTCTTCCCGCAACATGCCGATGCCCAATCCCCCAAGTCCTTGCTGTGGGAAATCTCGGGCAATGGGTTGACGTCCCCCTCCTACCTCTATGGCACGATGCATGTGGGCGACAAACGTGCCCACAACTTCTCTGAGGCCACGATCGCTGCGCTCAAGCAAGCCAAGGCATTTGCCGGCGAGCTCAACATGGAGGAGGTGGACCAAATGGCCATCCTACAAATGATGAAGCTGGACTCTGGCCAGAAGCTCAACTCGCGCTTCTCTGCCGAGGAGTGGGGTCAGATCGACGGCTATTGCCAGGAGCGGATGCGCATCAATGTGAATGACTTTGTGGACTACAACGTCTTTTTCCTCTACGGCCTCATCGTGCAAAGCCAGTTCAAGAACCAAAAAGGCGAGGCTGTGGACATTTATTTCTTTGGCGAAGCCAAGAAGCAGGGCAAGAAGCTGCTGGGTCTGGAGCGCGTCGAGGAGCAAATCGAGGCCATCAACCGCATGACCCTCGAAGAGCAAAGGAAAATGGTGCTCGACGCCGTGAACAGCAGGAATGGTGACAGCGAGAAGGAAATGAAGAAAATGATGCGCTACTATGTCAAGGGCGACCTCGACGGCCTCATGAAGGTCAGTGCCGATGCAGACCTCGGCAGCAATTTCGAGACGGCATTGATCACAGAACGCAACCACCGCATGGCCGACAGGATGGTGCCAATCATGGCAGAGCAATCGACATTTGTGGCCGTGGGCGCCCTGCACCTGCCTGGCGAGGAGGGAGTGATCGCGCTGCTGCGCAGCAAAGGGTATGTGGTGGAGGCGCGGTGAGCACGTTTTCCTGACTGGATTCCATGACCACCAACCAACTACGAAAGGAGCACTCACTCAATTGCTCGGGCAGCCTCAATGCCCTTGGGAAAATCGAGCAGCTCAAAGAAGGCAACTACAATGTCGTCGATGTCAATCTCGATGGCGATGCACCGAAGCAGTTCATCAAAGCCTATTTTCACACGCCAGGCGGGAAAGTGAAGAAATCCAAGCCTTCGTCGTGGATTTCATTCATTGCAAAGACAGCTGAGAAATGGTACCCGCATGAATCGGTCATCGAGTTCATGATCAATCGAATCGGTCAAGAACTCGGGTTGAAAATGAACGGCATTCGACTGGTACGCGCCAATGGGCAGATTCGGTTTTTGAGTCAGTATTTCTTGAGGCCGCATGAGGCCCTGATCCATGGTGCGGAAATCTGCGGACATTTTCTCGAAGACATGGAGTTTGCAGCCAGAGTGGCCAACGACAAGAAAACCGCGCGGGACCTGTTTACATTTGAATTTATCGAACAGGCTATCCAAGCAGTGTTTCCAAATGCAGCAGAATCTATCCTGGAGGATTTGGTGAGAATGATCACCTTTGATGCGCTAGTCGGGAACAATGACAGGCATTTTTACAATTGGGCAGTCGTGCGGTCACCCGATAGAGAAAACGCGCAACCCTACCTAGCACCACTTTACGACTCCTCGCGAGGTCTCCTGTGGAACATCAGTGATGAAAAAATTGTGCACAATTACCAAACCCAGAAAAATGGCAGTAACTTTGTTGGGAAATACGTCAAAAATGCGTATCCTCGAATCAGCATAGAAGGAAACCCAGAAGTGGACCACTTTGCATTGCTGGCGTTCCTAAAAGAAAAAAGGCAGCCATATCGGCCGATCATTGAAACAATGGCCTCAACAAGTTCAGAACAGAAAGTTCTGCAACTCGTAGAAAGAGAATTTAGGAGACATTTTGTCCACGAAAGAATGGAAATGACCATTCAAATATTGAAAACACGGTTTGGAATAGCGAGAGCACTATGAGCATCGTAGAAAAAATCAAAACCTGGTGGAGCAAAGAAGACACAACACCAGCACTCAAAGCCGACGACGATGCGTCGGGTTCCTTCGTATTGATGCTCGAAGAGATCAAGATGGGCTTTCTTCGTTACGATCGCGGCACTTGGGAATTTCGCTATGCCGAAGAATTTAAAGCCTATACACACAAGTATCATTCGATCGTAGGCTTTCCGAGCCTCGACCGCACCTACCGCAGCGAGACCTTGTGGCCGTTTTTCCAAATTCGGATTCCTGGCCTCAAGCAGCCGTTGGTACAGGAGCTGCTGAAAAAAGAGTCGATCAGTCCCGACAATCAATTTGCTTTGCTCAAGCGCTTTGGCCGCAAGTCGATTGCCAATCCTTATGAATTGGTTTTTAGTGCAGGCTGAGACAAGGCTAGGTTGCCCTTCGACTTCATGTCCCCTTAGCCCGTTGCAGTTGCAATTGGGCTGATTTTTCCAGTCACCAACGATTCACGATCTCCATGCCTAGCTGGATCACCATTTATCTTCAAGACGAGGTGCAAAAACTCGAAGTCGCCGCCATCACCGACGGCATCTCTCCCGCCGATTGGTACATGCTCGGCGAGGATCTTGACATCGAGGATGACGATGTGATCAAATTCATGGATGCACTTGCCTGGCAACAGGAGCCCTTGCAATTCAGCATTCCCGATCAACGGCCGGTGCAGTTTCATTTCTGGACTGAGCCTGCTCGTATCCAGGAAGAAATCGGTGAAGTGGAAAACCCTCCCGCTCGCGTAGCAGCACATTTGCAACAGGTAAGGTCCATCATCGCACTAGAACTTGGTATCTCGCAAGAACGCACCATGTTTGAAGCCGTGGCTTTTGAGGTCGCGTATTGGCTTGCCGAAAATCACAAAGGCTTGATCCTGGGCTACAACGGCGATTGGTACGACCACGATGATCATCGATGGGACCCGATCAGGTAATCTACAGCGGCAGGGCATGCGATATCGGTATGGGTAGGGCATCCCCTGCAGCTACGGCTATGCCCCAAACAAAAACCCCGAGATCTGTAAGGGATCTCGGGGTTTTGTGGGCTGTACTGGATTCGAACCAGTGACCCCTACCTTGTCAAGGTAGTGCTCTGAACCAACTGAGCTAACAGCCCTTTTCCACGAAGGGAGTGCAAAAATAAGGAGGGTTTTCGTAAAATCAAGCACCTGCCTGCAAGAATTTCAAAAAACATGGATTTCTTTCCTTGGAAGCCTGTATTCCTTGCAATTTTCAAGATCTCGTGCTACTTTCATGTCCTGTCTTGCTCGGCGGTTGTTTCCTGGCAATGACAATTGAATGGAATTAGGCACTGAAAATCCTCCTTCTGCCGAAGGAGACCCGGAACCGTCGGAAGCTCGATCGATTTTGGCGCTCTATGCGCTCCTTGGCGACCGCGTCCCCTCCCTCCTCTATGTTCCCCTTTGGTCCACTTGGGTTTGCAAGGGCGACATGCCTCCGACTCAGTTTTCCTCCTTGGAAGAATACCAAGAGGAGTTCCCGCTGCAGGCGATCGTCACCGAGGATTGTATCGTCGTGACCGACCCGGGCTTTGGCAAGGGTGCGATGGAGTGGATCTTTCGCGTGTTCACGCTCGACGATGGCTCGGCCATCGCGGCACTGACCGAGACCGATGCCCACAGCGAAAACCATGAATGCAGCATTTGGGTGGGGCAATACGTGGACCATGCTTGGGAAGAACTCACCGATGCGGTGTTGCCACCCATGTCGCGGGCCGATTTCTTCGGGCAGGGAGCCGATCACCGCATCTTGGAGGACTATGAACTGGTGACCTTGCAATACATCTTGCCGCGCACCGGCTTACACTTGCACATCCAACCTGTCCCCAACAAGGCGCTCGAATGTGTGCATGGACGCGTGCAGGCCGATGAGATCGACACCGAGGCCGAGGCGCTGATCTGCGAGGCTTGGCAGCATTTTATACCCGATGGCATCACGATCGCATTCAATCCCAAGGCAGGCAGGTTTTTGCCCAACAGGGCGATCTCCGATTGAAACCTGGAAATCTTGGCCAAGAAAACAATTCAAGGCTGGCATTGTTGCATTTTCATTGTCTTAGGAATGATTCGACCATTCACCCATCGATGAGAGCTTTTTTTGTACTTCTCTTCTGTATCTGCTGCGGGATCTCAGCGGCACTACCAGCACAATCCACCCAGCAACCGATTGATCCCCAGACGGTCACGATCAGCCGCGATGAGTGGGGTGTGCCCCACATCCATGCCGCGACCGATGCGGGCACGGCCTACGGCCTCGCCTGGGCCAATGCCGAGGACAATTTCCATGACATGCAGCTCAACCTGCTCATGTCGCGTGCCCGCCAAGGCGAGGTGCTCGGCAAGAATGGCGCGATCGTGGACTTTGCCGTGCAGATGCTGCGCGTGCCGCAGCTCGTCGAATCCCGCTACGATGCCGATGTCAGTCCAAAATTCAAACTGCACCTGGCCGCTTATGCGCAGGGCATCAACGATTTCGCGGCAGCACATCCCAAGGAAA
>JANMIM010000516.1:0-6333 GCA_031375795.1 Bacteroidota bacterium | reverse complement strand
CCATGTCTGAGACCGCCAAAAACAGGAATCCAAAGGAGTACAGCGCCAGGTACAGCCCAAAACGGGTGTGCCCGATTTGGTTTTGCACCATGTTGTTGACCAAGATCCAAGCCGTCTTGATCAGCAGATTGAGCAGCACCGCTAGACTGATATTTTTGAACAGGCCTTGGATCGCAGGGGCAGATTAAGGGTGCAAGTATTTTGGCAGATGGACAGGGCCAAATCTACTGCGAATTT
Source organism: Bacteroidota bacterium (assembly GCA_031375795.1). Lineage (GTDB taxonomy): Bacteria > Bacteroidota > Bacteroidia > J057 > JADKCL01 > JADKCL01. The sequence continues at coordinate 6,096 of JANMIM010000516.1, read as the reverse complement.
TTGATAACTTTGAAGCCTCAAAATGGCTACAGTCCTCAACAATCTCCCGGATCGCAAGACGAAAATCTACTTCGTCATCTTTGTTGCGATCTTTTGCATCGTCGTGTGGTACGCCACCAAGACGATGAACTACTTCCTGTTTGGATTGCCCCTGGTGGTCATTTTTGGCTATTTCTCGATGGTCAACTACAAGTGGCTGTGGTACACGACCATTGCTTTGATGCCGCTTTCAATCACCGACGTCGAGTTTTTCGGGAAGTTTGGAGGTGTCACCTTTCCCACTGACTTCCTGGCGATCATCTTGCTGGGGCTGCTGATCTTCAAGATGGCCTCCGAGCGAAGTTGGACGACCTATTTCCAAAAGCACCCCATTCCCATCTTGATCGGCTTGCAGGTCTTGTGGATGATCTTTGCGGCGATCCCATCCTCGTTTCCGGTGGTTTCCTGGAAGGCCATCGCCGCTTACCTCTGGCTCTTGGGTGGATTTTATGTGCTGCCGCTGATTTTTTTCAGGGAGAGCAAATCGATTTTCCGCTTTTTTCAGCTCATCGTGATTTCGTTTACCATCGCCTTTGGCATGATCATGATGCTGTACTTGGGCAGCGGGCGGCCCCTGTTTGGCCTGCGGTTCAATCCGGGACCGTTTTTTGTGGACCACACGGTCTTTGGAGCGTTTACGGCGACTTGGGTGCCGATCCTGGTGCTGCTTTCGTTTGCAGGTGAATTTACCGACCGCGAGCGATGGCTGGCCCGCATGGGCTTGCTCATGTTTGTCGCGGCCTTGTTCTTTTCCTACTCACGGGGTGCCTGGGCGAGCTGCGTCGCCTCGCTCGGCATGCTCGGCGTGGTGCTCATCGGCAAGTGGGCGCGCCGCCTGCTGCTACCCGCCATGATGCTGGGGCTGCTCATCTTTGCATTCTCCTGGTACGCCAACCAAAACACATCGTCGTCTCGCAACAAGGCCGTGTCGCGCAAGAATTTCCAGGAGCACATCGCCTCGGTCACCAACTTCCGCACCGACGACTCCAACCGCGAGCGCATCAACCGGTGGTTTTGCGCCTGGCAGATGTTTCTCGACCGCCCGGTGTTTGGCTACGGCCCCGGCACTTATGTCTTCAACTACGGCAACTTCCAAAAGGCAAGCCTGCGCACCGAAGTCTCCACCAACCGTGGCGACAACGGCACCGCCCACAACGAATGGCTGCTGTCGCTGAGCGAGACCGGCTTGCCCGGCCCGATTTTACTCACGTGTCTGTTCATCGTGTCGTTTTACCGAGGGCTGCGCGGCTTTAACCTAGCCTCCAAGCGCAACACGCGCTTGCTCTACCTCGCATGCACCTTTGGGATGCTCACTTACGACATCCACGCCTTCGTGAACAACTTCCTCGACCAAGACAAGGTCGGCGGCACCTACCTGGCGCTGATGGCGATCATCACCGTCTTGGACACGCATTACCTGCCCAAGGAAAAGGGTTTGCCTCAGGAGTCGGTGAAGCCCGTGCGAGCGCTGGGCTAGGGGCTTTGAGGCCGTGGAAATACCTCGATGTGTTGCAATTGGATTCCGAAATCCTCAAATTTGAATTGCTGGGGCTGCCGCTGTCTCCCATGCGTGGAAAGAAATGAACGCTGCCCAACATTGCACTTGGAAAACTTCGGGCTGTTTGTGGCTGAAGGCTTTGAATTCGCCGAGCAAGTTCAGCAGATCGCATCATCCAAAATCAGGCGAGGTACACCTGATCATTTCTCATAGCCGATGATCGACCAACCCATCACTGAGCTCTACCTTTCCTCGATCACCCTGTCACCGCACGACGAGGTGGCGATCCAACAATTCTACTCAGAAATCCAAGCCTATGCGATGGGGGGATGGGACGAATCGCTCGATGAGCGAATCATGGACTTTCTGCAATCCATGTACCTTCGTTTTCCGAAGGACCTGTGGGACGGCGAGCCACTTGTGGGCAATCGGCTCGTTTGGCTGGAGAGTTTTCGCTTGACGATCGGAGATTGGGACCATATCAGGCAGATGGCACAGCAGGCATCGCTGCATGTATTTGATGATCTCCATCGCCAAGTCTATCGGGCGATTGAACGCCAAGAGCCTTGAACCACGACGAATCCTGAGGGATGGTTCAGAATCTGACCTCGATGCAAAATTTTGTATTCCGGCGGTAACCGCTTGCGTTTGACCAGCGTCAAATTCCCCAAAGCCTCCGTAAGTTCGCGGCGGTCAGCAATTCTTCTGTACGAAATTCGCCCCAGGCTAAAAAAGACATGAAACTACAGCCCTTCACAAGCAGGATTACGAGCCTGCTTTGCCTCACACTTTGCCTCTCGCTGCTGTCGCTGGTCGGCTGCAAAAAGTCCCCTCCAATCCCACCTCGCGTCGTCAAACAATACACCATCGACCAACTCTACAAAAACATCAACATCGGCGGCGGGGTATGGTCGCAAGACGATAGCAAGTTGCTGGTGCATACCAACGAATCCGGCATCTTCAACCTCTATGAAATCAACGTCGCCGATGGGAAAATGACGGCTTTGACCCATAGCGACAAACAATCCTATTACACGATCGGCTACGTGAAAACAAGTGGTGCTGAGCCCGTAAATTCCAGAAAAGGAATCCTCTACGCCGCAGACCAAGGCGGCAATGAATTGCAGCACATCTACCTCCTCAAGGGAGACAGCAGCATCGACCTCACGCCCGGCGCCACCGAGCGTGCCGATTTCATGGCTTGGAACACAGACAACACAGCATTTTATTATACCACCAACAAGCGCGACCAAGAAATGATGGACGTGTACAAGATGTCGACATCCGATTGGAAGTCGACCTTGGTGTACCAAAATGAATCGGCTTTTGAGATCGCAGACCTGGCTTGGGACGAAAAGACCATCGCCCTTGCACGCCCCGTCACCACCAGTGAAAATGAGCTGTACCTGCGCAATATTGAGACGGGAACCATGACTTCCTTGCACGACTCGACGGCACGCGGCACGTATGCGCCATCGGGTTTCAGCCGCGACGGACAGCACTTCTATTACCTCACCAATGCAGGCAAGGATTTTACATATTTGGTGGATTACAACATCGTCGATGGCAGCCGCAAAACCATTTTTGAAACAAAATGGGATGTGCAATACAGCTACCTCAGCGACCAGGAAACCTACCGCGTCATCGCCATCAACGAGGATGGTAAAAATACCCTCAAGGTCTTGGACAACAAGACAATGAAGGAAATCGCATTTCCCGCAATCCCAGACGGCGATGTGCTCGCCGTCAACATCAGCGACTCCGAAAAATGGATGCGCCTCACGGTCGGCACCTCCAAGGCGCCCGCCAATATTTATGCCTACAATTTCGCCAGCAAGGAACTCAAGAAACTCACCAATTCGCTCAATCCTGAGATTGATCCAGAGGATTTGGTGACTGCCGAAGTGGTGCGTTTCAAGAGCTTTGACGGACAGGAAATTCCAGCCATTTATTACAAGCCTTTGATGGCCACGCCCGATAGCCTCTCGCCTGCGCTCGTGATGGTGCACGGTGGCCCCGGCGGGCAATCGCGCACGGGATTCAGCTACCTCACACAATATTTGGTGAACCATGGCTACGCCGTGCTTGCCGTAAACAACCGTGGCAGCAGCGGCTACGGCAAGGCATTCAACCAAATGGACGACCGCAACCATGGCGACAAGGACCTCAAGGATTGTATTTGGGGCAAAAAATGGCTGCAAACGCAAAATTACATCGACAGCACCAAGATCGGCATCATCGGCGGCAGCTACGGCGGCTTCATGACCATGTGTGCCATGACCACGACCCCCGATGAATTCAAAGTCGGCGTGAATTTCTTTGGCGTCACCAATTGGCTGCGCACATTGCGGTCATTTCCGCCCTATTGGGCATCTTTCAAGCAAGCCTTGTATGCCGAGATGGGCGACCCGAGCACAGCAGACAGCGTGCGCCTGTACAATATTTCGCCGCTCTTTCATGCCGACCAAGTCAAGCACCCGATCATGGTGCTCCAAGGTGCCAACGATCCCCGCGTCCTCAAGGTCGAGAGCGATGAAATCGTAGCCGCCGTCAAGAAAAACAATGTCGTCGCGGAATATGTCGTCTTTGATGACGAAGGTCACGGCTTTGTGAAAAAGGAAAACGAAATCAAGGGCTACGGGGAAATCCTGAAGTTCTTGGATCAGTACCTTAAATAATGGAAAATGGAAAATTGAGAATGGAAAATTGAGAATCCCGCATCGGGATCGGCGAAGCTAATGGAAAATTGAGAATGGACAATGTGCCAGCGCATATTGTTCATTCTTGATTATGCTTGTCGGGAACTTTGCCAGTACCCCCCTTGTCACCCCGACCGTAGTCGAAGGACGCAGCGGAGGGGTCTTGCGCGATGCATAACAGCTTGGCTATCATCTCCTGTTTTGCCTTTTTGCGCAATATTGGAGGTGTATTTATACGCATCCCGATCAGAATCTGGACCGCAACATATTTGATTTCGATCGGCATGACCACGTTTCCTGCTCACTGGTCAAGTCCCCGATAGGCATATTCTCAATGATTAATCCTCAATCACTCAGCGACATCAATTGTTTGCCGTCCCATTGAAACAATTCTACTTCATGTTTTGTGATTTTGGCATCGATTTTGCCGGAGTATTTGTATTGGATCTTGCCTGAATCGTTCAGGTGATATTGTCCTTCTTCTGTGACCACGACGACGACTTCGGACCCCAAAGCGTCGCTTTCATGAATCGTTTGCTGTTGCTGCAGAATGTCAAAGGTGTCTAGACTCGCCGAATGCATATTAAAAATGTGGTCGATATCGCCATTCTTGATCCAAAGTAGATTGCCGCTCTTGCATTTGATCGGAAAATAGACAGCTCTCGTGTCGAAATTGTCGCCCTCTCCATTCTCATAAGCTTGAAACAGCGTCTGAAAACGGTTGTCGATGTCAGCGATAAAATCGATCTCGACTTTGCCTGTCAGGCGATCTTTGCCACGCAGCATCACCAATTGTGGCAAATTCGGTAGCGCCAAATCTTGGATCAACTTGACTTCCTCCACTTCGATTTCCCTGGGAAATTTGAAGGTTGCGCCGGGCTCAGTGGCATCAGGCTCGTAGGTGATAAACGAAACATAAGTTTGTTTTGGATTGGAGTAGTCCATGCCGATCAGCAATTGCTGGTGATCGGCATATTCCATTGCCAAAAATGCGACTTCCTCGTTTTTCAAAAAGCCATGCAAACTGTCTGGCGTAAACACTTCCCAATAGCCATGCGGTGCCCCGGTCCATGGGTATTCAACATTTGCGGGAATGCGAATGGTCAAATCGACACCCACGGGCAGGGTGTCGAGCGCAGGGCTCTTTGAACTTTCCTCTGCATGCAGCAAGACGCCGCCCCGGGATGTCTTGGGCGCAAACCTGATCGGGCCATCAAATTTCGCTTCCCACGCTGCCATCGACAATTTGGCCTCGAGCTGCGCAATTTTGTTGACGGCTTGGTTCGCATGCCCATGCGAGGGAGATTGGCAGCCAGTCATCCACAGGCAAAGGAGGCTTGAGCAAACAAAAAGAAGTGTTTTTCGCATCGTGGGCATCGTTGGGTGTGCGGCAAAAGTAGCTCGGAAGCTGGAAGATTCAAACACTTGCTCCTAGATCGGCGGCAAAGGGAGCGCTTTTCAGATTGCGTTTCTATCGTCTTGCAATCTCCAATTGTAGGAGAGTCGCAAGGATTTCCAAACGAATATTCTGAACAAATTGGCTATCTTGCTTTTTGATGCCCCTAATTCATCACTCATGAAAAAAGTTGCCGCATTCCTGATCCTGTTGTGCTGCCTGGCCAATCTCCAAGCACAGTGGACCGAGGCTGGCGGGCCTCGCAGCACGTTGTACACGGTCGATCTTGTGGTCGTAGATACATTTTTGGTCGCATCCACCATTTGCGAACCGCTTTTCAGTGCCGACCCGCAACAGGGCTGGGACTATGTGCAAGGTGAATTTTTAGGTCCGTTTTTCATGGATCACTTTGTTTTTCAAGGCACTACCTACGTCTATGACAGTGATTTTTACAGCAAGCTATT
>JANMIM010000494.1:0-14800 GCA_031375795.1 Bacteroidota bacterium | reverse complement strand
CATGTGGAGCCGCCGTTGTCCAATATGAAAAGGAGATCAATCCATGGATCAGGCCGTCTTTTTGCGTCCCTTGAACCGCACGACCATTCCGCCAAGAAACATGAGGCCGGCGATGCTCAGGAGCCACATGCGCTTGCTCATCAGGGGTTTGCCCACCTCGGCTAGGCCGGCTTGTAGGAAGGCATCACTGGCGGCGATGCTGCCTTGCTCGTTTTGCAGGCCGCTGGCGGTCGCCGTCACGGTCGGTTCGGGGTTCCCGACGCTTTGTTCATCGGGCGTGACCAGAAACCCAGCCTTGTTGAACTTCGGCTGCGGCACCACGCTGCCGATGGGACAGGTGGGGCAACTGCTGCGCGTCGGGAGGCTAGAGTCGGTCACCTGTGGAATCTCGGGAATGATCGGATCAGGCGAGAAGGCATCGCCGAGATAGCTGGACCACTTGTTCACGCTCCAGCCGGTGAGGGCTGCGAGCTCCATCAATTCCTTTTGGCGGCGCAGGCGCAGGTCGGCCTTGTAGCGCTTGCCTTCAGCACAATCGAGGCTACCCGTCGCGGCGTGGCGTATCACGTAGCGGCCTTGGAAATTGCTCTGGTCGGGCGTGTTGATGAACATCAGGTCTTGGGGGAAGTGCTGACGGTCGTAGCGCACGTGGAGACGGGTGATGAAGAGGTCGCCAAAGTAGCTGCCGTTGTATTGGTCGGGCTCGACCCACCACACGCCTGCCTCGCGGATCTCGGCAAAGGTCAGTGGCGGCGTCGGGCAGGGGTCGCAGTGCATGCTCTGCTGCGAGCTCTCGTCCCAGGCATATTCCAGCATCACATTGTTCTTGCCCTCATTTGCCCAGGCCTTGCCATACATGTCTTTGTAGAAACTGGGGAAGAGGCCCTCGCTCATCACAAACTCGGGGATTTCGCGGTCGGTCGGCAGCTTGGTCGTGCGGTAGTTGGCGGTCTCCACGCGGCCCTTGCGGGTGAAGGCATACACGATCATGTCTTGCGCGGCACCGTCTGAGTTGGCCATGCCCAGGCGGATGGGCAACATGAAGCGGCTGCTGTTGAATTGGATTTGGAGGGGGCGCAGGGTCTGCACGCCGAGGGATTTTTGTTTTTCCAGATTGACCTTCACCACAAAAAACTTCATGCCGTCGGTGATGTAGGGCTGCAGGACTTCGTCGGCACCGCTCGGGATCTTGTAGTCATTGGCGGTGAGCCAGGTCTTGAGGCCGCTGCTTTCCTTGGCAGAGAGGATCAGGATGTCGTATTCCCCGACGGTGTACTTGGCCTCGATCGTGACGCCGAGATCGGCGGCATCGTCTTCCATGACCTTCATCTCGCGACGCTCGCTCATCGAGGTAGGTGCCACGCTCCCCGAGCTGAGTTGGTAGTCATAATTGTTGCAAGGGCTTTGATCCCAGTATTCGACGAGGCGAGGCGAGGTGAAGGCATCAAACTTGTCAAAGATGTATTGCTGCACCACGCGGATGTCGGATTCCTTGAGCACCTCGGGCACAGGCACCACCATCGCAAAGTCCTTGGCGTCGCCCTGGTAGTCGCTCGACATCGTGATCACGGTATGGTCGCCGTCGCGCACGATGATGACTTGCGAGGTCTTGTTGAAGAGTTTCAGGTCCCCTTTGGCGACATAGAAGCCGCAGAAGGCATTGGCGCGGCCGACCCCGAGGAGTGTGAGCAGGCCCAGGAAGAGAAATTTCATTCGAATCGCTTTCATATACTGTGTTGTGTTTTTCGGGTGAAGAAGTGTAGGGACTGTATGCTCCACGGGATCAGAGCCAGGAAAACTTTTGTGCAGTGAAAAATTTGTCAAAGACCAAGGTGAGCGGGCTGATGATGAACAGGGCCCAGATCGGCGCGCCGGAGTTGAGGATGAAGATGTGGTTGAGGCAAAATGTGAGCAGGCCCACCATCACCGCCCAGGCGATGCGTGCCCGGGCATGGTTGGGCGTGGTCACGGGGTCGGTGATCATGAAGAAGGTGAAGAGCAGCAGTGCGCCATTGGTGACCATGTGCCCGAAATAATCGATCGGCCAGCCCAGCCAGAGCACAGAGCGCGCAAATTCCAACCCAAAATAGGAGCCAATGAATGCCAGGCTGATGTCGATGCGCCCACACTTGAGCAACACCATGAGCCCTGCAGAGGCGACAAAAAAGAGGGTCGTGAAGCTGCTGCCCCATTGGCCGGGCGAAACCCAGGCATCCCCCGTGAGCATGATCGTGGCGACGATGCCGAAATTCACGGGGTTGAAGATGTGCTTGCGGTCGAATTGGATGATGAACTTGCTGCTGATGGTCAAGACGGCGGCGATGATGGCCGTGCTGAGCAGGTTGGTTTTGAGGAGCAAGCACAGGCCGAGGGAGGAAATCGCCGCGCTCTTGAGGGAATGCCAGGGTGCGCCCTTCCACTTGATCCAAAAGACTTGTGTGAGCAGGCAGGTGGCGAAGATGGTGATGATGCGGCTCATCTGTGTATTCCAACCCAGGGCCAGGATGCCGTAGGCAAGGAAGACCGACAAGGAAAGGATCTGAAAATGCCGTGCATCTTTCAGAAACCACTGTGAAATCTGGGCAAGCGATATGCTGGCAGCCCGGGGGGAAGCTGTGCTGGAATTCATGACCGTGCGATTTTACTTGAGCGATCAGCGCCTGTTTTCAGACACTGTGCAGCAAGGGTGCAAGGGCTGCGACGATTCCATAAGGGGAATCGAAAAAAAGTTTCATTTGCCACAAAAAAAATCCGCCTGCACCCTCTGAGCTCGCGCTCGCCGGGTACAGGCGGATTCGGAAATCCGATCGCCGGCGATCAGGAACGTGTGTACGTCACGGTGCAGGTCGTCGGCGAGCCGCCATTCGGGGTAAACGTATAGGTCATCGTGAGGACTTTGCCCGCTGCGTTGAATGTGCCTGACCCAGTGACACCATCCAAAATGTCACCTGGAGCCTGGCCAGGATCCACCGTGACGCTGTACCCCGAGATCGTGCAGATCAGGGTACCCGTGGCAATGTAAAACGGAGTGATCCGAAACTTGTTGGTCTCGGTGCCATAAACGAACGCTGGTGCAGAAGACACCGAATTGTAAGGATAGTTGGTGCAGGTATTCGTGGAGGAATAGTTCCCGAGTACCGCGTTGCGCGAAATGGGGACGTTCACGGTGCGCGTAGCCGTCGCTGAATTGCCCGCTGCATCCGACACGGTGTATGTGATCGTGTTGTCTCCGAGGGCGTTGATGTTTACCGTGCCCGAAGTCACGATCTTGCTGCTGATGTCGCCATCGACGTCGTCGGTGGCCGTCGCGCCTGGATCGGTGAAGGACGTTATATAATGATGGCTCAGCGGATTGGAACCTGGGAGCGTGATCACAGGTGCGGTCACGTCCTCTTTTTTACAGCCTGTGGCAAGGATCACCAGCACGATGGCGGCGGCGAGGATGGAATTCAGCGTATTGTATTTCATAGGGATCGGGTCGAGCATTGCCTGTAATTTAGGAAGATTCTCAAACGATCCCGCGCTTCTTCAGCTCAAAATAGCAGCGCGCTGTGGCCCGCACATCGCCCAGGGCATTGTGGGCATCCTCAAAACCCTCAGCAAACAGGATTTGGTGCAGTTCGGCGAGCGTGGGCCACTTGTAGCCATACTTGCCTGGCAGCTTGCAAAAATCGGTGGCTGCAGTCTTGGTGCAGGCCTTGTTCTTGCCTTTGAAGAGGTCTGGCAATTTGGCGCGGATGAACTCTGCGCCCATCACCTTCTCGTCGTAGTCGAGGTTGTGGGCGATCATCCAATCGGCGGCGTCGAGGGCCGCACTGAATTGGCCCATCACGACTTGGATCGGCAAGCCCTCGGCGAGCGCACGCGCCTGCGTGATGCCATGGATCTTGGAGGCTTGCACCGGGATCGTGAATCCCGATGGCTGGATGATCAGATTGGCCTCGGAAATCAATTCCTGCTGGTCATTGAAGAGCATCCAGCCCAGTTGCACCAGGCGCGGCCAATTGTCGACTTGGCTCACAGGGGCCTTCCAATCCTTGGGCAGCCCGGTCGTTTCGGTATCAAAGACGATGTACATGAGGGGAAGATAGGCAATTTGGGCCGAATTATTCAAATGATGGCGGATGGAAGTCTCCTCGGCCACTGCAATTTTCCCTCCCGCATTTGCCCAAATCAATTCATCCGCCTAATTTCAACCCAAAAGAAATCCCATGAGCGAGGACAAGAAGATCCAAGAATACAGCAACGGCAGGATTACCGTGCATTTCAACCCCAATGTGTGCCAGCATTCGGCTGTGTGCATCAAGAACCTGCCGACGGTGTTTGACGTCAAGAAGCAGCGCTGGATCAACGTGAATGGCGACACGACCGAGAACATCGTCGACCTGATCCGCAAATGTCCGAGCGGGGCACTCACCTATGAACTTGAAGGTCAAGCCCCAGCCGAGGTGGCAGCCGAGGAGCCTGCAGACGTCGTGATCACCATCGTCCCCAATGGTTCGGCACGCATCGCGGGCAAGGTGCGCATCGTGGACCTGGAAGGCAACCTGATCTTGGAGACTGAAAAATGCTCGCTCTGCCGCTGTGGCCTCTCTGAGAAAAAACCCTTCTGCGACGGCGCACACAAGCGCGCCGGCTGGATTGGGGAGGCCGTGTCGCCTGCGCCGACGGCCTGAGAAAAAATCTCAAAAAAATTTGAGGCTCAAATCTGGGCCTATCCAATTTAAACCTGCCTCGCTCGCTGCGCACGGCCGAGTGGTCCTTGCAGTGACTTGTGCCTCAAAATCAATGGAATTAGCTTTGCATCCCGTTTCAAGGGATCAAAGCCTATGTTTCACTTCAGCAATATTGTCACCATCTCGCTCACGCTTTTTGCGGTGATCGACATCTTGGGTTCCATCCCCACCATCATCGACTTGCGTGGCAAGATCGGCGACATCCCAGCCTTCAAGGCCACCCTGGTCTCGGGCGGCATTATGATCGGCTTCTTTTTCATCGGCGACCAATTGCTCAGGCTGATCGGCATCGACATCTCGTCGTTTGCGATCGCCGGGGCAGTGGTCATCTTCATCGTCGCGATGGAGATGGTCCTCGACAGGGAGTTTTTTAAGCAACACAGCAATCCACTCACGGGGGCGATCGTGCCATTGGCTTTCCCGCTGATCGCCGGGGCTGGCACGCTCACGACCCTCGTTTCCCTCAAGGCTGACTTCACGACCGCCGATATCTTGCTGAGCGTGTTTGTGAACCTCATCTTTGTGTACTTGGTGCTCAAGACCACGCACCTGATCGAGCGCCTGCTCGGGCCGAGCGGCATCGCGATCTTCAGACGGGTCTTTGGCATCATCTTGCTGGCGATCGCGATCAAGATCGTGAGCAGCAACATCGGCAAGGTGCTGCATCCAGATGCTGCACCAGCTGCGATGGCGCCTGCAAGCGTAGAGTCAGGAATATTGCCAGGCTAATATTTTTCTTCCAAGGGGAGTCGTCACGTACAGGAATTTGCTAATTTCATGCTTGCTGTCAAACAATTGGATGCCAGCATTTGTGCTACGAATACAACACCAAAAATGTCAATCGATCTCAATAAACCCAACGAAGGCGCCTCCTCTTCAGGCAGCGGCCAATCCTACAACTATGGCGACCCCAATTCCTCGCCAGAGGTGAGGGAAATGTATCGCTTTGCCTACGAATGCAAGCAAAAGAACATGCCCGATTACCAAATCGAGCAGGCCTTGCAAAACAAGGGCCTGGATTCGCAACAAGCAGCAACCGTGATGCGCATCGTGAACCAAGCCTATCAAAACAGGAACCAATCGGATGCAGGCAACAGCGCGCCCGACGACTCGGGCGGCGGTGGTGGCGTGCCACGCATCGTCTGGTACATCGGGATCCTGATCCTCGTCAATGTCTTGAGTGCGGTCTTTGACTGGGGATTCTGGCTCTATTGAGTGCTGCACGCAATCATTTTCTCGGGAAGCTCCCCGACCTGCTGTTGGGGCTGAGCCTCATGGGCTGGGCCGTCGCGGGCATGTCGCAAGATGCCCGTGACCTCGGCGGATTGATCCCCGTGCGGCTGAGCCTGGCTCTGCTGCAGGCCATGGTCGGCTGGCTCATCATGCTGCGACCGCCAGCCACCGAGCAGGGCAGTTGGCAATCGCTGCTGCTTTCGCTGCCCTCGTTTATCGCTTCGGGCGTCTTGTTTCGGCTCTCCTTGCCCTTGGGAGGATGGCCCTTGCCGGCCAAGTGGGTGTTTGCGGGGGCAGTGATATGGGTGATGGCCAGCTTTTGGAGCCTGCGGGGCAGCTTTGCGATCTTGCCTGCGCGACGTGCCATCGTGCGTGGGGGCCTGTACAAGCTGCTGCGCCACCCCGCCTACCTCGGCGAACTCGTGATGGGCGCTGCTTGCGCCTCCGCGAGCAAGGACCCTGCGGCATGGCTTTGCCTGGCTGCCATGATCCCCCTGCTGATGCTGCGCATCTGGCGCGAAGAGGACCTGCTGCGTCACGACACCGATTATATCACCTACCAAGGCCAGACCCGCTGGCGCCTGGTGCCCTGGATCTGGTAATTTCACTGATTGTTCCGCAAAATATTTCGTTACTAGCCATGAAGAATCAAAAAAAGCAATTCACCCTGCTAGTCCTCCTCAGCCTCGCATTTGCAGCCTGCGTCCAAAAGGAACCCACGGAAAACAATGCCCCACTGACCCCGCCGGCAGACATTCCCGAGCCCTACATCACCGCAGCAGAGGATGCCCGGCAAAAAAGCATCCTGCTCATTCCCTACACAGAAAACGGGCTATGGGGCTTCGCGGATACGACGGGCACGATCCGCATCGAACCCATCTACAAGTGGGTGGAGCCTTTTGAGGGCAGCAACCTCACGCCCGTCAAAGACGTGAGCGGCTGCTTTGGCTTGATGGACAAAACAGGCAAGATCGTGGAGCCGTTGATCCACGATGGTATTTATGCTACTGGCAACGACGTTTTTGGATTCGGCAAGGAGGGCTATATCCTGCTCAAGAACCGCGACAACCGACGGATCGACCATGGGCAGGTGATCAATGTCTTCGAATATGGGCAGGATGGACTCAACGCTGTTCGGACTGAAAATGGGATTGGATTCATGGACACCGAAGGCAACATGGTCACAGACGATGGGTATCATCACATCTATTCTTTTCGACACGGCGTGGCGTGTGTGGCCAGGGGGATTTTGGAATGGCATGTGATCGACAAGGCGGGCAGGCAGGTGAGTGACTTTACCTTCGATCAAATTTACCCTTTTACCCATGGCTACGGCATCGGCTGCTTGGCTGGAGACGATCCAGAGAGTCACTGGGGCGTGATCGATACCTTGGGAAATGTGATCATCCCCTTTCGATATGGCCATATCATGGGTTCTTTTGCAGACGAGTACATTGCTTGCCCCACATACAGCTTCGATGAGATGTATGACAACAAAAAATATCATTATGAAATCCTGAACAAGCAAGGTAAAAAGATCGCCGAGACGAGGCTGGACATCGGGGATAACTTTACCGAAGGCTTGGCCGTCGTAAGCAAGGGAGAGAAGAAAGGCTACGTCGACTCCTTGGGTAGGGTGGTGATTCCCATCGTCTATGACTGGACATGTGGCTTCAGGAATGGGCTCGCCTGGGTCAAGAAAAATGGCCGCTACGGATTCATCGACAAGCAAAACCGCGTCGTGATCCCCATCCAATATGAAAATGCACACGAGTATGTATTCATGGAGGCCGAAGGAACAATGGTCGTGGATCCCAAGACGGAGAAGCCCTTTTATATTGACAAGACAGGCCGTGAATACCGTGACTTTTCCCGTTGATTCAGGTAATTTCGTGCCATGAAATCCCCTTATTGCCTTTGGGCATTGTTGATCGGATGGACCTTGGTATTCGCAGCCTGCGGCAGCGATGACCCCAAGACTGCCCAGGGCACGGCCATCGTCCTCGAGCCCCTCATCGGCGTGGACACCACCAAGCCGCTCATCACGGCCGAGGAAGAGGCGATCATGTCCCGCATCCAGCTCATGCCCTACCGCGAGAATGGCCTCTGGGGCTACACCGACAGCACCGGTGCCGTCGTGATCCCCGCCCAATTTGAAACCGCAGCGCCCTTCAGCGAAGGCAATCTCACGATCGTCAAGACGGGCGAGGGCTACGGCATCATCAACAAATATGGACGGCAAGTCGTGCCGCCCAAGCTCCAAAACGAAATCAAGTCCTGCGGCTGCGGCGTCTTCGCCTTCCAGCAATCCGCCGGCTTCGCCTTGGTCAACAGCGACGGCAAGCGCATCGACCGCGGGCAGGTCGAGAAAGTGCAGAGCCATACCTGCAACCAAGACCGGCTGCCCATCCAAAAAGGCAAGCAAATGGCCTTCATGGACACCAAGGGAAATCTGGCCTCTGGATTCGATTTTGAGGAGGTGTTTCCATTCGCCCATGGCGTCGCCCCCGTGAAGCCCGCCGGACAGAAATATTGGTCGCTCATCAACCTCGGCGGCAAGCCGGTTGGAAAGGGCAAATTTCAAGAATTGTTTCCCCTGGTCGAGGGCCTCGGCGTCGGCATACAGGACAATGCCGTCGGCGAAAACAAGTATGGCGTGATCGACACGGCGGGGAATGTGGTCATCCCCTTCCAATTTGCGCGCATCAGCGGCACGTTTGAGGGCGGCTATGTCGGCTGCGCGGCCTACGACCCCTATGAGCTCGCCAGCAAGGGCATTTCCCCCGAGGCCAACACATGGTTCATCTACAACCGCCAGGGCCAGAAGGTCGGCGAGACCCACAGCGACGTCTGGGACAATTTTTCAGAGGGCCTCGTCGTCGTGGAGAAGCTGGAGAAATACGGATTTGCCGACACGACCGGCAAAATCGTGATCCCCATCAAATATGACTGGGCCTGCGGATTCAAAAACGGATTGGCTTGGGTGGGCAAGGCAGGCAAATATGGCTTCATCGACCACAAGGGCAAGGAGATCATCCCCCTGAAGTACGGCACGGCTTACGACTACGTCTTCATGGACGACCACGGTGCACCCGTGCGGGACCTCGCGACAGGCGAATTGTTCTTTATCGACAAAAACGGCAAGGAAAACCGCAAAACGCCATGAACAGCATCGTCATTTCCCCCGAAATCTTGCTGGCCTGTCCCGACATCGCCCTGGGCTGCATCGCAAGCCGCATCGAGGTGGCAGACAGCTCGGCAGAATTGCTGTCCCGCATCGATGCGCGCTGCCAAGCCATGGCTGCCAGCATGACCGTGGAGCACATTCACCAGAACCCCGCCATCGCCGACACCCGGGAGGCCTACAAGGCCCTGGGCAAGGAACCTAGCCGCTACCGCCCCAGCGCCGAGGCACTCATGCGGCGCGTGCTCCAAGGCAAGGGCCTCTACCAAGTGAGCAATGTCGTGGACTTGCTCAACCTGGTCTCGATCCAGCACGGCTTCTCGATCGGCGGCTGGGACGCCGACCACATCGACGGCCCCATGACCCTGGGCATTGGCCGCGCCGACGAACCCTACACTTCCATCGGACGCGGAGACCTCAACATTGAATTTTTTCCCGTGTTTCGCGATGCACAGGGCGCATTTGGCACGCCGACCAGTGACTCTGAGCGCACGATGGTCAGGCCCGAGACCCGCCGTTTCCTCATGGTGTTTTATGCATTTGGGGGAAGGAATGGGTTGGAGACGGCGATGAAAGAGGCTGTCGAATTGTTGCAGACCTTCGCGCACGGCACCGAAATCACCACTTGGATCCAACCTGAATGACATGGCAAAAGACAATTGCATACTCCTGAGCAATTCGCTGGACCTCGCCTTGGTGCTGGAGCGGCTAGAAGCGGCTTACGGGGAATCGGCGCTGAAAATAGAAGGTGACCGCGCAGATTGGCAGCGTGTGGCGGTGAGCCGCCGCAAGTTGCTTTGGTTGTCCCAAGTGACCTTTGTGCCCATGACTGCTGCCCAACTCGCCGAGATCCAGAAGCGGCTGCGGCATGTGTACAGCTCGGTACACCCCGAGATTCCCGCATTGCACACCAAGCTCATGGTCAAGATCGCCACAAGCCGGCTGGCGATCGAGGTGCAAGCGCCCAAGGGATTGCGCGGCATGGAGGAGGTCGTCTTTGAGGTCTCGAATGCCTTGGATGCGGTGATTTTTTGGGAAGGCAGCAAGATGCTCGACAAAAAAGGCCAGTTGGTGATGGATTTCGAGGGCCACTCCGGCGTCGGCGACCTCGAGGTGACCGTCGACGCATCGCTGCTCGACCAGCACACCCCGGTCTCAGAAGAAGGCAAGGCTCGCAAAGCCCGGTCAGAGGAGATCCTGAAGCAACATGCCTTGCTCGTAAACAAGTCCTTGCCGCCGATCGCAGGCGAGCAGGACGCCCGCCTACGCAGCCAGCAAGCCGTGGCCGAGCGCGCACTCGCGCTCATGCTGGTGGCCGTGAAAGGCGAGGGCCTCGAGGACGAAATCGTGCAGCGTGTGATGGCCGACTATGGCATTGCGCCGTTGTTGTCACCCAATGAGCAGGCATTCATCCAGAACCAAGCGCCCAGCCAGCAAGACCGCATCAATTTCATCTGGCGCTACGAGAGCTTGGCGACGCTGCTCTGGGCGCTCGGCTTCCAGCAGCAACTCACGTACCCCGACGCCATCTGCGACGTGCCCAGCCTCGTAACGGCGATCCGCGAGAGCGGTAGCTACGAGGGATTTTTGGCCGCGAGCAAATTGCGGAGCGCGACGGAGATCCTCGACCAGACAGACCTCATTTACCGCATTCACTGGGCAGTCGTCGATGCACGGCTGCGTGGCCTCGTTGCACCGGGTGGCATCGAGGCGGGCGTGGTCTACGAGCGCCACTATGCCCTCAATTGGCTCACTTGCTACTTCGGCCAAGCCTGGGACGACGTGAGAACAGACACCTGAGGGCTGCTTGAGCCCGTGGCCTCCGTCCGCCGCAGGCGGATATCGACCTTTCGCCGGAGCCCGCCCTGAGCTTGTCGAACGGGGCGGAATTGGCCGATTGTGGCCGGTAACCGTTCGCCCCCAAATCCATAAATCAATGACATTGACCTGAGAGTCGTGGAGCAAGGCCCTGCCGAAACAATTCATGTAGCGACACGTTATTTGAATTCATATTTCTGATGCGATGAAAATGGGAAATTGGGTCAATCGGGTTTTGTTTTGCTGCGCGATCATGTGTGTGGCGTTTTCGGGCAATTTGTTTGCTGGCGGGGGAGAATTGATTGTGTTCTCGGGGGATGCAAAAAACCCTGTCGAGCGCGACTTTCATGACAAATTCCTGCCCAAGATCAAGGAAATGGCCAAGGCGCAAGGTGTGACCGTGATCGAGAAAAGCATTGCCAAGGGCATTCCCGAGCAAGTCAACTTCACCCCGGCCATCTTTTTCCAAAACCACCTCGGCCGCTCCCTCTTCATCGGTCGCTACCAAAACATCGACAAGGTGCAGACCTTCGTGCGCACCGTGACCCGCATGCCACAGGCCTGGGTCACCAATGAAAAACACGATGTCTTGGTCTGGCAAAGGGAACGGGCGCGCATCTATTCCCCGATCAAATTGACCCCCCTCGACGGCGTCATCCCGCCCGGATTCGACCAAGCAGCCTTTCACAAGGCAGGTTTGGCAGCCCTCGAGAAGGGCGCAGACGATGCCACCTTGCGGGAGCTCTTCAGCGCCGAGCGCAATGACCGCGCGATGTACCTCGCCCTCTACCCCTACCACGGCACCGACGGCAAATTTTTCCTGAGCGCCGAGATGTATTCGCAGTTCAACTGCATCGAACCCATCATGAAGCGCTTTGAAAAGCCATTTGAAGGCACTTTTGCTTCTTGGGAAAAGGTGATGGAAGAGGCTGGCAAGGAACTGCAAGCCGAGGTGTTCAAGCAGCTCGCCAGCACGACGCGGGGCGATGGCCTCGTCCCAGTCTCCAGCAACCTCACGGTCAAAAGCTGGGAAGCACTCGGCTTGAATCTGCCCAAGGCACCCGCAGGTGGCGCGAGCAATGTCGCCACCGATGTGAAGCTCGGCACACGCTGGGAATTTGCAGGCCCTGTCGAGCCGGGCGCCCCCGTGCTCAACTTCAGTTTCCTCGCCCCCGTCGACAACTATGCCGGTGAGATCAAGGTGCTGTTTGGGGCGTTGCAGCTCTCAGAGGGGCCGAGCATCGAGAACGCGACGGGTAAATTTGGCATCGAGACCGCCTCGCTCACGATGGGTGATGCGGGTCTGAACAGCCACGTAAAGGAAATGATCGCCGTCTTGGAGCACCCCAAGGCTTATTTCACCTTTGCGAAAATGCTGAGCATGGAGCAGCCTCGGCTGGCCTTTGGCACGCTCACGCAGTTTGCACTGCGTGGCGAGCTCGACTTCATGGGCGTCACGGCGCCCATCGATGTCACCGCCCAGATGGAGCCCGTGCTCGACGAGCAAGGCGCTGCGCGCTTGCAGGTCTATGCCTCCTTCAGCCTGCGCCTCAAGGAAAAATACAAGCTCGACGGCCCCGACGGTCCCGCCCCCTCCAACGACACGATGCAGTTTTTCTTGAATTTCCTGCTCAAGCCAGCTGCGTAGCAAGGCGAGCGGCGGCCTCAATTGCGAGCGGCCCCGAGGTGTCGGGGCACGCTCATCCTGCCCGGGCCTCCGGCTCCGACTGAATATGAAACACAAGATGGCATTCAATGAGCCAATACAAAGAAAATAAACACGAAGAAAAATGCTAGTGTAGCTGAGACATTCAACCCCTCAAGGCAGCTTCGAAAACATCCGTTTCACAGACGAGCTGCCAAATGCATTGAAGTGCCACCACTCGGTGTGGATGTCGAAAAAGCCGGCCTGCTTCATGACGCGACGCAGCAGCAGGCGGTTGGCATGCTGCTCCTTCGTCAGTTTCCCATTGGCAAGCATCTGCCCCTCAAACTTGGGTTGCGCCAATTCCCCAAAAAAATCGAAGGGCGTGCCCATGTCCAGCTCCTTGCCGAGGCTGTCGGCCACGCTCAGGTCTACCGCGCAACCGTAGTTGTGGACCGAACCCTCTGACGGCGGCGCGAGGTAATTGCGCTTGTTGGGGATCTTGAGCGAATCCCACATGAGCTGTTGCACCTTGAAGGGTCTCACGCCATCAAAGACCAGCAATGAATAGCCGGGCTTTTCTTTTTGCAGCAATTCCTGGGCTTTTTTGAGCTTCTCGGCGGCTTCCTTGCGCAGGAAGCATTTGGTGAGGTCGCCATAGACGTCGGCCTTCACAAAATTGTCGGTGGTCGTGTACTTGAGGTCGATGCGGATGCCGGGGATGAATTCCTGCAAGTCGACGAGGCCCGAGTCGCGAAATTCTTGCTCGAAGGCAGAGATTTTTGCGGGTTCGGGCTGGGGTTCGACCTTGTCGGGAATCGCGTCGGAAACGATGGGAGGAGCCACAGTTGCTGGGCCGTCACAAGCCCACAGCGCCATCAGGCAGGGCATCCAAAACCACCAAGTGTTTTTCATTTTCTTTGGAGAAGGCCAATGTTACGAAAAAAGACAGCGTCGCGGGCAGCCTACCTACCGCAAATCCGCGGTTTCAAACTGCCGACCGGCTTCTTCGCGGGGGTAAAAATCGTTGCTGCGGTCGGTATCGGGCACGAGGTGGTCGGGATCCAGGACGAAGCCCACGACGGCTTTTTCAGAGCAGACTTCCTTCACAAAGCTCAGGTTGCCGGTCATCCAGACCTCGGCCGGCAATCGGTAGGATTCCCGGGTGCCATCTGCAAAGATGGCCTGGAGTTGCATCGGGAGGATGCAGCCACCCGCCCGCTCGATGTTGACTTGATAGACGTGGTAGGCCGATACCGTGTCGGGTTCGGCGTCGGCATTGCGCATCATGTCCTTCACGACCTGCTCAGAGGCCTCGCCGCTTGTGCTCTCCTGGTCGCTGTAGCGGTCCTTGAGCTCGGGCCATCCATCGACATAGCAGACTTCCTTGACCGTGGGCTGTGGGGCGAGTTTGTGGGGGTCGATGTAGGCCTTGTTGGCGCGGGACTTGCTGAGCAGGTAATGCTTCACCCGCCCGATTCCCATTTCCATGGGCAGGGCCTCGTAGAACCAAGTGCGCCAAAACCAACTCAAGGCATGGCCAGAAGCATCCTCCATGGTACGGAAAAAATCGGCCGGCTCTGGATGCTTGAAGGCCCAGCGACGCACATATTCCTTGAATGCCATGTCAAAGACGGCGGGTCCCATGACCTCATTTCGCAAGATGTTCAGGCCGATCGCCGTTTTTTCATAGCTGATCGCGCCATTGTCACGCAGCGATTCGGGATTGGTCATGATGGGCTGGTGGTCGCTGGTGAGCATGAAATCGGCGATGCTGCTGGCATTGCCCCGCCGCAAGGGGAAGCCATGCTCAAAGGTTTGCTCGGCGATGATCTGGCAGAAGGAATTGAGGCCCTCGTCCATCCAGGCCCAGCGCCGCTCGTCGCTGTTCACGATCATCGGGAACCAATTGTGCCCAACTTCGTGAATGACGACCGAAATCAAGCCATACTTGGTCGCCTTGGAGTAGGTCCCATCTGCTTCCGGGCGCGGACCATTGAAGCAAATCATCGGATACTCCATTCCGAAGACAGGGCCATTGACGCTGATGGCGACTGGATAGGGATAATCGAAAGTGAATCGGCTGTAGACGTCGAGGGTATGGGTGACTGCCGCGGTCGAGTACTTGCTCCATAAGGGCTCTGCTTCATGGGGGTAAAAGGACATCGCCATCACCGACTTTCC
>JANMIM010000484.1:0-8584 GCA_031375795.1 Bacteroidota bacterium | reverse complement strand
GAGATGAAGGCAGAAAATGAGGCATTGCGAAGGGAACTGGAAACCATGAGAAAGGAGATTGCACGATGAGGTCCTTGCTATTGACTGCATTATCGGCACTGAGTACCTTGCTCCATGGGCAGCAGACGGCAGATTCCGATCAGAAGCGAAGCATCACTGTCGATGTTGCGGGAGTTCCGATGAATTTCCTTACAAATCCAGAGCGTGAGCGCTGGCGTAATGCAGCAGGCTATGCCCACAGTCCCTTTGGAAAACCATGGATCACGCTCACGCATTCGGTTGAATTCATGCGCTACCAGGAGACATTTGAAACTTGGTGGTTTTTCCAATATCCGTTTACGCCATCAGAAAATTGGTTTGTTAGGGGGCGTCTCGATACCAAGCAGGTCAGCTATGTGATTGGACTGCGGCTATCCGGCAAACTCGGGAATTCACCCTTGAGCCTTTTTGCAGAGCCACGGCTGGGACTCGGCTATCGGTGGGGCCGAAAAATGGCAGACCTATCTGACGCGGGTATGGATTTTGATGTACATGAATTTGGAGTTTCCGCCCGTATGAGAGCGGGTGCCGACCTGCGAATGAGCACCCATTTTGGAATGGAAGCCGCAGCGGATTTGGCATCTGTAAAATATATGGGATCGGGAAAATCCACTTGGCAGCTGTGGCCGGTGCTGAACTTGAAGTATGCTTTTTGATTCCGCATCAAGCCCCCATTTCGCATCATAATTTCACTTAAAACCAAATTGTCAGCACATGAAATCATTGAATACCGTTGCAATTTTCCTATTAGCACTTTTGGGCGGTCAATTTGCAATTGCCCAATCTGGAGAAAGTATTTTTCTAGTAAAATTCGATGCAATAGGCTTGGTTGCAAGCTTACCTGGAAATGAGTACCTCAAGTTGTCTCCCGAGCTAGAATTTGCTCCCAAATCATGGGGGTCGGTCTCAATTACAATGGATTTTGAGTATTACCATGGCATCCTCCATGTTCAAAACCTAAAATTGTTACAGCAACACCAGCTCACGGAGTTTTATTATGGAAAGGATTACCGCAGCGAGCTTTCATCAAGGTTGGGGTTGCGAAAATACTTTGGAGACAATGAATCCAAGGCAATGGGATTGTTTGGAGAGGCTCAGCTAGGAGTGTCGTGGAATAAACGTGATTCCGTGTATGACCTTGCCAACCAATTTGGGGAATATATTAGTACTTATATCTGCCCAGAGTTGCGCTTGCGTGCTGGCTACCAAAACAAGTTTTCCAATCGGCTTTGGTATACATTTAGTGTGGAAGGGGATGCGCGTAGAATCATCACACAAGAAAAGTGGTATAGGATCGTGCTGCCTGAATTCAATATCGCTTATCGTTTCTAACCGACCCAAAAATGAAGAATAACAGCTCAATGAAGAGTTATTGCCTATTTGTCTCAAGTCTCGTCATGCTATTCTCTATTGTAGCCAAGGGGCAACAAAATCTGATCCGTAATCACAGTTTTGAAAGCGGAACAGGTAGCCCATCCGGACTCAATCAAATGGGGAAATGTAATCGCTGGTTAAACTACCATACTTTGGGGCAAGGAGGTAATGCTACCTCGGATTATTTCAGGGGTACCACAAACGGTTTTCAAGGGCGAGTTTACTGTGGCTTGAACAGTGAAAATACCTATAATCAACCTCCGTATGTTCCGCTTGATGATGGCGAACGTTATGCTGGGATGATCAAGTGGGAATTTGAGTTGCAGGGAGAAGGTCTGCAACAAAAGTTGCCTCAGAAACTAGCAACAGGATTTTACAACCTCGATTTTGACTATCTCCTCCCATGTGACACCATGACATATAATTTGGAAATATATTTTGGTACGGATATCAATCGTTGTACATATTTGGCGGCGAGCATACCCCTTCCGACGACAAATATTGGACAGTGGCAAAATTGGTCTAGGCGGATTATCATCCCAAACTCATTTGATGATGAATTAGAGTGGTTCTTGATTCTCAACACATCACCTTATGGATACACGGGGGTTGGTTCATTTGTACCTTACATTTACGTAGACGATTTCCACCTCACTAAGCTCCCATGCACCGACTGCGACCCCCATGGCCTCATTTCCTGGAACAACCAGAGCATGCGCCCCTACATGACACCCGACAACGACAATGTGTTTGACAAGTGGTGTATGAGCAACATCAACAATGTGAGCTGGTATGAACTGTGGGTGATCGCCCGCTGGGGACCTGTCTACTATGAAACCAACAGCGATGCCAATGGCTATGAAAACTACAATCTCTGCTGGGATGGCAGGCAGCAAGACGGGCAGATGTTGCCGTTTGACACCTACCAAATCATCGTGCGCCTCGGCAATTGCGGCTCGCAGATTACACGTGCCTACCAAGTGGTAATCACCAATGACTTGGCGATGAACGCCTACAGCGTCGCCCAAAACTATGTGCCGCCGCTCTTTGGGTTGGAACCCTCGCCCACACACTACCGTGAATTGCATCTCTATGGCGGCCCCTATTATGGCACCCACGACTGGTATGCTTGCGACTCGATCATCGTTGCCGACGATGGCGCACCGCGTGTCCCCTACTTCTGGGCGGCAAGCAGTAGCAACTTGGGTTTCCATTTTGGAAGCGGCTTCGACACCCATGCCGCGACTGATTTCAGGATCGACCCCGGGGCAGACATCGACATTGTTCCAGAGAATGTGCAGTGTTGTCCGCAATTTAGGCTGGCAGACCCCAATCTTGTCGACACGAAGATAGACGAGTTCAAAGCAATGACTGAGGCTGAGGAGCCGATGGATGCCATGGAGGATGAGGCCAAATTCATGGATCAGCCCCTGGAAAACGAATCGGATGAATTCAGTATGCATGTGTACCCCATTCCGGCCAATGATTTCTTGAAGATTGACTTCCATCTTCCGAGCAGGGATGAAGTAAGGGCAACGATGACCAATACCAATGGTTCCGTAATTTCCGAAATCTTGCGATCTGAGCGCTTGGAGGCAGGCGACCACTCCTACTCAGTCTCCGTCAAATCAATTCCTGATGGGATGTACTTTCTCCTGCTCAATCGAAGTACTGGCTTCACTACCGTGAAAGTTATCGTGCAGCGGTAGGAATCAACTGGAGTTTTCCCCGTCACGGACCCCGCACTTCGGCCAAGCGTCATTGGAATGGGGCATCGTCGTCAACCAAAACGAAATCGAGGTGAACAAGGTTCAGTACCGTCGCAGGAGCAACCCCTGATGCGAGCCGAATGCCTACCTACTGGCTTGGTGAAGGACAGCATTTTCTGCAGCCGTGACGCAGGCCCCGGCGGTCATGACGGAGCAGCTTTGTGGGGAAGATCGTAGTTGTACGGTCGGGTCTGGAGTATGAGATTGAATGCGAGCGAAGAGCAGGTCGCCGATGGCGAAGCGATAGGGATGGGAGGGAGCTCCGCCGACTGGACAGCCCGGCCCCTGCAAGTCGCAAGGCATGAAGCAGGGGATCGCCCAGATACACATCAAGACAACCCAAAAAGAAATATCTTTGCCCCAAATGGGTTACACATTCAAAGTCACGCGCAAAATCACTGTCGAGGGCGAGCACTACCGCTGGGCGGTGAAGGATCAAGGTGACGGATTGATACTCCTCGTCAAACCAATTGCCAAGCTCAGTACCCCGCTCACCTGTTCATTTTCCATCCGTACCGCAGCAGACACCGAAACGCAATACGGCAGCATCACGCCCTCAAACGGCACGGAAAGGCTGTTCATCATCACGCCACATGTCGTGCGGCAGGTGATCGTGCATGCACTTCAAAAAGGATGGACTCCGGCCGTCAATGGCCCAGCGGTATCGCTCTACAACCTGGATCCTCAAGACTTCCTAAAACTCAAGCTGCGGCAGTGACCATGCAAACTGCTACCTTAGAAACCAGCATCGGGTGCTCTTGCCACCGCTGAAGGTTTGCATTTCCCTCGATTTTTCCCGATCATAGCACCGCTCAGGAGTCAATCGGTAGGCCCGGGCCCACGTCGTGTGTTGGAGCGACGCGGAAAACACGCTTGTAGGAGATGCTATTTACGTCGCTCAGTTTTGCACTGTTTCTGCCTATTGTTTTCATCCTTTATTGGTTTGGAACGAGGGGAAACCTGAGGTTGCAAAACATTTTGCTGCTCGTGGCAAGCTACTATTTCTACGCTTGCTGGGACTTCAGATTCCTGTTTCTCTTGATGTTTTCGACCCTGCTGGACTATTTCACGGGGATCAAGATGCACGAGGCCAAGCAACTCAGCTGGAAGAAGTTCTGGTTTTGGCTCAGCATATCGGTGAACCTGGGATTTCTCGGGGTCTTCAAATACTACAACTTCTTTGCCACGTCCTTTGCCGAGGGGGTGTCCATGCTGGGTTTCAAGGCCGATGTGGGCATGCTCCAGGTGATCCTGCCAGTCGGGATTTCCTTCTACACTTTCCATGGCCTGAGTTATGTGATCGACATCTACAAGGAACGCATCCAGCCCGAGCGGAATTTCATCGACTACTCGGTCTTCGTGAGTTTTTTTCCGCTGCTCGTGGCTGGGCCGATCGAGCGCGCGACCCACTTGCTGCCGCAGATCTTGCAGAAGCGTGAATTTAGCTACACGCAGGCCGTCGATGGATTGCGGCAAATCCTCTGGGGACTCTTCAAGAAAGTCGTGATCGCCGACAATTGCGCGTGGTATGCCAACACGATCTTCAACGATGCCGACCACTATGGCGGCAGTACGCTGGTGATGGGCGCATTTTTTTTCACGCTGCTGATCTACGGGGACTTCTCGGGCTACAGCGACATTGCCCAGGGCACGGCACGGCTCTTTGGCTTCGAGCTGCTGCGCAATTTTTCCTATCCCTATTTCTCGCGTGACATTGCAGAGTTTTGGCGGCGGTGGCATATCTCGCTGTCGTCTTGGTTCAGGGATTACCTCTACATTCCGCTCGGTGGCAGCAAGGGCGGCACCTGGATGAAGATCCGCAACACGATGATCATCTTCTTGGTGAGTGGGTTTTGGCACGGGGCGAATTGGACATTCTTGATTTGGGGCCTGCTGAATGCCCTGTACATCTTGCCCTCGATCTTGCGGCGCACCAACCGCAACCACTTGGACATCGCTGCAGCCGGCAAGCTGTTTCCGAGCTTGCGAGAGATCGCATCGATGGGTCTCACATTTACATTGACAGCGTTTGCATGGATCTTTTTTCGGGCGACGAGCCTGGAGCGTGCCGGTGCTTATGTCGGGGGAATCTTTGACAGGTCTTTGTTCACGATGCCCGCCCATTTCCCGCTCAAACTCTTGGCGCTGATCATGGTCTTTTTCACAGTCGAATGGCTGGGTCGGGAGCAATTGCACCCGCTGCGCTTGGTCGAGAAGATCCAATTTCCATCCCTGCGGATCGCCTGCTATTATGCCGTGATAGGCATGCTGCTGGTATTTGGTGTATTTGAGGAAAATCAATTCATCTACTTTCAATTTTGACGATGAAAAGATTCCTGATCCGCACCCTGCTCATTTTGTTTCCCGCCTTGCTGGCGATGATGGCCATCAATTACAAAGGCGACGCTGCGAATTTGTTTGCTGCGGGCTATGAAAAAAACATTGTGCAAACACTGCTCGGTGGCCGCAATATCACCAATGTCTATGACTACAATGAGCGCCTCGTCCAGAAATACCTGATCGAAAATTCGGATGTCTGTCCCGAGGTCATCGCATTGGGTTCGAGCCGCGTGATGCAGATCAATGCCTCTCATTTTCCCGGACATACATTTTTGAACAATGGCGTGAGCGGGGCCTCGATTGAGGACCTCTGCGGCATCGTTCAAATCTATGAGGAGAAAAACTGCCTCCCGAAACGCATCGTCTGGGGCTTGGATCCATGGACGCTCAATGCACGCAGCGAACAAGATGGCTGGAAGACGCTGTACCTCGAGTACAAACGCTTCCTCAGGCGCATTGCTGGCCAGAAAACCAATCCCGGCAACGATGCATGGGAACATACGGCTTCGCTCTTCGTCAAAAACGACTACATGCTACAATTGCTGTCTCCCTCCTATTTCAAGATCAGCTTACAGAAGCTGTTGTATCCTGGCATACAACCGATTACGACTTCGTCGATCATCAACGATGGCAATACCAAGCTTACCGATGGCTCCATCTATTATGGCAGCAGCTACCGCTCTGCGACCAAGGAACAGGTCGAGCAGCGCGCCCAAAATTACGTCGTCGGGAAGATCTATGGCGTCGAACAGTTTGAAGAAATCGACACCGATATCCAAGCCAAGTTTGAGTTTCTCACCGAGCATTTGCGCAGCAAAGGCGTGCAGATTTCATTTGTCTTGGTTCCCTACCATCCGACAGTATTTGATGTGATTTCGCACAAGGAAAAATATGCCCCCGTGCTACAAAGTGAGAGCTATTTCAGGGCGTTTGCGGCAGGCAAAGGCATCCCGCTTGTAGGCTCATTTGATCCTGGGGCGACGACATTTGGCCCCGATGATTATTACGACGGCATGCATCCCAGCCTGCAAGGAATCGGGAAGTTGATGGCGTTGTTGAAGTAGGGATCCGAAATCAATGCCAGAATCTGGAACCCGTGGCCGGAGCCTGCCCTGAGCAGCGCCGACGGGGCCACAGGGTTATCGACACGCCGCCTCAGGCGGAATTTAGCCGAACCTCCATCGTGGACAAGGCATCCTTGGAAACGTGGCCAATTCCGCAGGAATGGCACATCAAAAACATTTTTTGATCCAAAATTGAGGGTAACCAAAGACCCCACCAATTCCAAGCCCCGCTTCCCGTCACCCCATAAAAAAGGAAATGAACAACAGGTTCCGACCCATTGTCCATTTCCTTTTCTTAATCCCCGCTTTCCCCTCAATAGATCACCAACTTCCCGACTTGCTCGGCGTTGCCGATGAGACGGTAGAAGTACATGCCGGCCTTGAGGTCGCCGCGGTCTATTTCCAAGCGGTTTTGGCTCAGGTCCTGGTAGCTGCGCACGACACGGCCATGCACGTCGAGGATCTCCAAGGCATATTTCTCCGTGGGTTGCATCGTGAATTCCAAGGTGGTCTTGAGGTCAAATGGGTTGGGATACACGCGCACTTGGTACACGTCGGCTTCCAGCACATCCACGGTGGTGATGCAGCTGCCTTGGACGGAATGCAAGACATCCTCGTAGTCGCTGTTCACGATGTCGACGATTTGGCTGATGCAGACGAGGTTGCCGGTGATCGTGGCGTAATGCAGGCGTGCGAGGGGACGCCAGCCCACGGTCTTGGCGATGCTGGAATCCTGGGCCGTGAGGGAGATCACGGTGCCGCTGGTATTGACCTGCACCGTGTTGGGATATTCCAGCGACGGGATCAAGTTGTCTGCCGAGGTGAGGGCGAGGCCAGACACGTTGAACTGATAGGCGGCCACGCGGCAGTCGGGATTGTTGATTTCCACGACGAGGGTATGGGCGTTGAGGTCCATCGCGCCGAGGCGCAGGCTCACGGAGTCGTTGATATTGAGGATATTGGAGGGCAAGTCGGTGCAATAGTCGTGGATGCCGCCACCGGGTACCTGGAAGTTGTCGCCGCGCAAGGCGCAGGCATTGATGAGGGCAGCGTCGCTCACCGTGATCACGCCATCGTTGTTGAGGTCGGTGCACGAGGTGGCCATCGCGCTGTTGGTCAGGATGTCGGTGACGTAAATGTTGCCGTCGGTGGTCTGCTGCACCAGGTTGGCATCGAGGTCGCCACGCAAGGCGGGACCATCGCAAACGCCTTCGCAGTCAAACACCGCCGGGCCATAGATCACGCCATTGCAGTCGACCAGCGGCGGACAGTTGGGGTCGATCGTGAGGATGTGGTTGTGGCCACCGGGCACAGGATCCTTGACGAGGTCAAAGCAGACTTGGGCCCAGTTGTTGTCAAAGTCTTTTTCGACACGGCCGAGCGCGTCGGCGAGTTGGTTCCAATTCACCCGCACCACCAATGTGTAGTGCCCGCTCGCGACGTCGGTGATGTCGATCCACTGGCATTCGAGGCTGCGGTCATAGATGTCGCCACAACCGTTGGAGATGCCCATGTTGTTGCAGCCATATTGTGCGGTGCCGCCACCCGAGCATTCCAAATCGAGCACGCAAAAGCCGTTTTTGAAGCCGATCGGCAGGGGCTGCGCATTGGCATCGTAGAGCACATATTCTGCATAGCCCTGGAAGTGGTAGTGGTTGTGGCAGACGTCAAACTGAAACATCTGCGGATTGGCGCTGGGTTCGCCGATGTAGAAGTCCTGGGTGCCGATGTTTTTGATGTGGGTCGTGAAGCGGATCAAGTCGCGCGTGCCAAAGCCGGTGAGGCATCCTTCATTGACCAAGCAGGGATCGACCTGGGTCAAGACGTCGAGCATCATCGAACTCTCGACCGCTTCCTGGATCACGGTCAGGTCGGGACCGTCGGGGCACAGCGAATCGCCGGGATAGTAGCAGGTGTCTGAAACCGAGGCCAATGGGTTGTAATTGCAGGCATTGGGGTCGGTGCAGCCGACGACTGGCCCGAGGTAATTGAGTGCCC
>JANMIM010000467.1:0-1466 GCA_031375795.1 Bacteroidota bacterium | reverse complement strand
CGCAAGCCAACCGAGGGCGACCCTTGGTTCCCGACTCTCGGGGGAAAAGTGGCCGGGAGCCTGGGCATAGAGGGTATGTTGTTCCTCAAACTCTTTGCGATAAACAACTACGCAAAATTGAAATCTCTGGGCAAAAGCCATGATGACATGGATCAACTGGATCGATGACCTATTCTCGCCGCTGCCATCACGAATGTCAATTGACGTAATGATAAAGGAGAGGGTATTCAATAGTCGTGTTCAAGGCTCACTTGGAGGATCTGGCCTCGAAGACGACCACGTTGCCAAGCCAGGTGGCATCCACAAAACGAGGCTCGCCTCCCCAAAACTGAGGAGGCGAGCCATTTCCTACGCGTATGAGCGAGTAGGAATTAGTTCTTGGTGCCTTTCAACGACACAGTGTAGTCGATGTTGTCGCCGATCACTTTGTCGCCGATCGCGCCGCTCAGGCCGGAACCGTAGGTCACGCCCCAGTCGTTGCGGTTGATGCTGAATTTTGCATTGGCCGTCAAGTTGTTGCCATCGATGGTCACTTTGGCAGGGAACTCGATGTTCTTGGTTTGGTCCTTGATCGTCAAGTTGCCTTTGATCGTGTGGGTGGTGCTGTCGGTTTTGTTCTCGGCAGAACCCGTGATCGCAAACTTGGAGGTGGGGAACTTCTCTGCATCAAAGAAGTCAGGAGCCATGAGGTGGCCGGCAAGCTTGCCTGCGCTCTCTGCGTCTGGGTTGCCAGTTTCCTTGAGCGACTTCATGTCGACCGTGAAATTGCCAGCGGTGATGTTGCCGTTCTCGACAGAAACGCTGCCCTCGGTGATCGTGATGAGGCCGGTGTGGCCATAAGCCAACTTGGAGCCATGCCATTGCAATTCAGAGGCGGCGCCGTCCACTTTGAAAGTGGCAGCAGATGCAGCTGCGTTGGCGACCGAGTCAGCGGCGGTGGCTGCGGTGGTCGATGTGGCGCTGTCGCAAGAGGCAAATGCCACGACGGCTACCAAGGCGAAGAGAAAATACTTCAATGTTTTCATGTTTTTCAATTTTGGCCGAACCTGTAATTTGATTCTGGGCAAATGTACGAAGAATTGCATGTATCGACATGCAATTTAACAAGATTCACAACTTTCCCAATTGGGTCACAATTCTCAACATGAACTACTGCCTGGCCACATTCTCCTAACTCACTCATAATCCATATTTTATAAAAAACATGTCGCAATGATTGGCCCAAAATGCTGGAAGTCCTATTTTCGAGGAAATCTTCTTGCATGAAAAATCTCAACGTCCCCCAAGGCTACCAAGCCGTGATGCCCTACCTCATCCTCCACAATGCCGCCGGGTTTCTGGAATGGGCGATTGCAGTGCTCGATGCCACCGAAAAGATGCGCTCCTACCGCGAGGATGGGGTGACACTCGGTCATTGTGAGCTCCTGATCGGCGAGAGCACGATCATGCTCAGTGAGGCCTCACCG
>JANMIM010000444.1:0-1695 GCA_031375795.1 Bacteroidota bacterium | reverse complement strand
GCCCCCTGCCGCACAGGCACCGATGTATTGGTCATTCGCAAACCAATAATGCATCTGAATGCTGGGGTCGGGCGCGGCTTGCAGCATGAGTTCCTGCCCTTGCTCCACGTAGTAGGTCTTGTTTCTGGCGGGAGAATGGATCTCGGGGCCGGCGTCGTGAAACACGCCGCCGCAATCGGGATTGTGGGCAGGCGGCATCGGGTATGGCATGTGATTGGTAGCCATCCACAACGCGAGGTCGGGCGGCAAGATCGCATAATGCTGCTTCACAAAACCTGAAGTTGGCAGGCAGGAATTGCAATATTGGATCATGCCCTCGGCATCGGTGTAGATCTCGCGGTAGCGGTCGCAGCGCCGCTGTGGCGAGACACCAGCGATTGCCAGGTCCTTGCACAGGTGCTGGCAGCCCGCTGCAGGCAGCAGGCCCGAGTCGGTACACACCAAGCGCGACCGAATGCCGCTTGGCGCTTGCAGCCATTGTTTGTCAGCGTCATAGTCGATCACATTGAACAATTCCAGCATCAAGGGGACCGCCGTCTTACTCCCCGACATCTCGAGCACGGGCCGCCCGTCCATGTTGCCCATCCAAACCCCGATGGTGTAGCGCGGGTTGTAGCCCACGCACCAGGCGTCGCGTCGGCCAAAGGAGGTGCCGGTCTTCCAGGCCACCCTCGGCAATTTGCTCTTGCCGAGAAATGCCGCCGGGATGTCGGGCCGCTGGATGCCCGACAAGATGTCGCTCACCATGTAGGCCGCCTCGGCGCTGCACACGCGCAGGCCATCGGATGCGGGCGCCTGACCCGTATCCAGGCGCAGGTCGCGCAGCAGGCCCCCATTCGCCAGCGCGGCATAGGCGCGCACGAGCTCCATGAGCGAGGCCCCGCATCCGCCCAGCGCCACCGAGAGGCCCAGTGTTTGGTGATTTTTGTCCACGCTCCTGAAGCCAGCACGCCGCAGCGCCTGCACAAACGATCGCATCCCGACTTGGTTCAGCAGCCGCACCGCAGGCAGGTTCAGGGAATAACGCAAGGCATCGGCAGCGTCGATTTCGCCCCTGAAGTTGCGGTCATAGTTCACCGGCGAGAAGTCCCGAAACTCGGTCGGGATGTCGAGCAACTTCATGTGGGGCGTGAGCAGCCCCAGGTCAAACGCCATCGCGTAGATAAAAGGCTTCAAGGTCGAGCCCGGCGACCGCACCGCCTGCACGCCATCGACCTCGCCATGCGCGCCTTTGTCCTCAAAATCAGCGGAGCCGCAATAGGCCATCACCTCCATCGTGTGGTTGTCGACGACGAGCACGGCGCCGTTGCTGATGCCCGAGCCCCTGAGCCGCGTCACGTGGTTTCCCAGCAAGTCCTGGCTCAGGCGCTGCAAGCGGGGATCGATGGTGGTCTGCGTCATGCTACCTGCCTCGTGCAGGACCTCTTGCGAATATTGGCAGAACTGGGGCGCGACGTAGGCCAATTCATGCTTGGAGACGGGGATGGACTCGGCCAAGGCATCCTGCAATTGGCTGCTGGGAAAGATGCCCTCGGCCGCAAATCGGTGCAGCCATTTGTTGCGCGCTGCCAGGGCTGCCGGACCCTTGGAGTCGGGGCGCAAGGAATTGGGCCGGTTGGGGATCACGGTGAGCAGCATGCACTGGGCCAGGCTCAGCTGGGAGGGAGGCCGCTCAAAATAGAGGTAAGACGCCGC
>JANMIM010000429.1:0-4907 GCA_031375795.1 Bacteroidota bacterium | reverse complement strand
GCCAGCATGCTCGTGCGCACTTTCTTGAACCAAAACAACTGGGGCGTGATCACGTTGCAAGAGAACATGATCCAGTAGCTCCACCAGTAGGGACCGAATGCACGGTTGATGAAGGCAAAGCTCTCGAAGTGGTTGCCGGAGTACCAAGACATGAAAAACTCGGTGCCGTACGCGATGCCCACCAAGGAGCCGGTCAAGGTCACGATCTTGGCCATGGCCTCCATGTGTGGCATGGTGATCATATTCTCCAACTTGTACACCTTGCGCGTCACGACCAGCAGCGTCTGCACCATGCCGAAGCCGGAGAAGATAGCACCTGCAACGAAGTAAGGTGGGAAGATCGTGGTGTGCCAGCCAGGAACGATCGATGTTGCAAAGTCCATGGACACAATGGTGTGCACCGAGAGCACCAGCGGTGTCGATACACCTGCCAAGACCAAGGACACCAACTCGAAGCGGTACCAAGTCTTGGCGGAACCATTCCAGCCGAGCGACAGGGTGCCGTAGGCGAGCTTGGCAATCTTGCCCTTGGCGCGATCACGCACTGTGGCAAAGTCAGGCACGAGGCCCAGGTACCAAAACACCAAGGAGACCGAGAAGTAAGTCGAGATCGCAAACACGTCCCAGAGCAGCGGCGAGTTGAAGTTCACCCACAATGGACCACGTGTGTTGGGGAGGGGAAATACCCAGAAAGCCCCCAACCATGGGCGACCCATGTGAATGAGCGGAAACAAGGCCGCGCACATAACTGCAAAGATGGTCATGGCCTCCGCAGACCTGTTGATCGAGTTTCGCCATGTCTGGCGAAACAGCAACAAGATCGCCGAGATCAAGGTACCGGCGTGACCGATACCGACCCAAAACACGAAGTCGGTGATGTCAAAGGCCCAGCCGACGGTCTTGTTCAGACCCCAGGTGCCGATACCATACCAAAGCGCATAGCCGATGCAAAAAAGGCCTATTCCCAAAGCCGACATGGAGATCAACATCGCCAGAAGCCAAAGCTTGACGGGGCGATTTTCCAGTGGCCTCAAGACTCCTTCAGTGACATCGTGGTAGTTCATACCACCTAGCACTTCCTGATTCCTGATTGGTGAAACGTAGTGTGACATTTCGTCTCAGTTAATTTCTTTTGTGTTCAAACTCAGATTATGCGTGATCCCCGGTCGACTCTGCAGCCGCACCAGATTCACCATGCTTCTCGATTCCTGTGTGGTTGTTGCGCACCTTGGTGAGGTACAACACCTTTGGAAGGGTCTTCACGTCTTCCAAGGCGTGGTAGCCACGCTTGTTGCCGTACAGTTTCCTCACCTCTGAATCCTTGTCGTTCAAGTCTCCAAAGACGATGGCGTCGGCTGGGCAAGACTGCTGGCAAGCGGTCTTGATCTCCCCGTCGCGTGGGTTGCGCATCTCGGTCTTGGCGAGCAGCTTCTTCTCTTGGATGCGCTGCACGCACATGCTGCACTTTTCCATCACACCCCTGGCACGCACCGTCACGTCGGGATTCAGCACCCAGCGACCGATCTTGTCGTGTTGCATGGGGTTCACATCCTTGAACTTGTCGTTCCAGTAGTAGCTGAACCAGTTGAAGCGGCGCACCTTGTAGGGGCAGTTGTTGGCGCAGTAGCGGGTGCCGATGCAGCGGTTGTAGATCTGCTGGTTCAGGCCCTCGTCGCTGTGCGTGGTGGCGAGCACCGGGCACACAGACTCACATGGCGCGTTGTCGCAGTGCTGGCACAGCATCGGCTGATTCATCATCTGCAAGGTGTGGTCCTGGGCATCTGGTGCGCCACGGAAGTAGCGGTCGATGCGCATCCAGTGCATTTCACGGCGCCTTCTCACCTCGTCGCGGCCCACCATCGCAATGTTGTTTTCAGCATTGCAGCTCACGATGCAGTTGCCGCAACCTGTGCAGGCGTTCAGGTCGATCGCCATGGCCCAGTGGTGGCCTTTTTTGTCGTGGATGTCCCACAAAGACAACATATGGTGTGGCGATGGACGCTTGTTGCCGTCGGCACGGTTCTCCTTGTATTTCTCAAGGGTCGTCTCCTTGAGGATGTAGTCGCTGATACGACCCTCGATCGAATGCAATTTGTCGGTACCAGCCTCTGCAATCAGCTCATAGCCGATGTAAGTCTGCGTCTTGGCCATCTCAGTGTTCTCGCCAGTCGGAGCCACCGTGACGCCAGCGCTGTGTTGCACGTAGGTGTCGCCGTTTGCAGCGATGAACTTCGCAGCATTGGCACCGACGCCCTTGGACACACGGCCCACGATGTCGGCGCGTCCCCAACCCAGGGCAATTGCCACGGAGTCATTGGCGAGGCCGGGCTGCACGATGGCTGGCAATACGACCGAGTTGGCTCCCACCGTGACGGTGAGTTTGTCGCCATCCTTGATCTTTTGCGCCATGGCATAAGTATATGGAATGCTCACGTAGTTGTCCCAGGTCACCTTGGTGATCGGGTCGGGCATTTCCTGCAACCATGGATTGTTGGCGTAGCGGCCATTGCGCATGTAGTTGGCCTCGTAGACCACGAGCTCCATGCCGGTTGCACCTTTCTTGAAAGCTGCCACCACGACCGATGCGGCCGAACCCACGTCGCCGACCACTGGGGCTGGCACGGGTTCGATGCTTTCGACTTCTGCTCCAGGCTTGGCCGGTGCGGGCTTGGGACCGTCGACCATCGTCGGCTCTGGTGCGCCGCTGTTCAGCGTTGTGTAGCCGTCACGCACGATACCTTCCCAATACTTGCGGAAACCGAGGCTGCTGCCGGAACGGGGGAACATGCTTGTCTCCCAGTTGCTGCGCAGGTAGTCATAATAGGCTTGGCCCGATCCGCTCCATTGCAACAATGCATCCTGCCACTGCACCGACCCGAATATCGGACGGACAAGCGGCTGCTGAATGCTGAAATGACCTTTGATAGGTTCGGCATCGTCCCAAGCCTCCAGGTAGTGGGTCTGGGGAATGACGAATTTACATTTCTCGGAAGTCTCGTTTTCCTTGGAATTGAACGAGATTGTCAGCGGCATCTTGGCGAGGGCCTCTCCCAATTTGGCACCGCCAGCCGTGTCATACACGGGATTGGCTTCGTCCAGGAAGATGACTGCTGCTGCGGAGGATACGTTTTTGTGGAATTCCATCAAGGCTGCGTCATTTCCCTGCGCTTGGTTGCTCGGGTTGGTGACGTCGATCGTGGAGCCGTAGCTGCCGAGTGCCTCGTTGATGGCTTTGACCAAGGTTTGGACGGCGACATCGTTGATGCCGCAGACAACCAGCGCATTGCCGGCTCCTGCAGCCTTCAATTCCTTCGCAGCCTCTGTCACCGCATGGCCAGGACCGTCATATCCATCGGTGGTATTGCCTGTGACAGCCCCATACAACATTGAAACCGCACCATACAATTGGCTGGGCTTCATCGGAATGCGGAAGTCGGCATTGGAGCCGGTGAGGGAAAGACGGGATTCAAAATGAAGGTGGCGCGACATGGACGGATTGGATTCCGAAACCTTGCGCTTCACCATGTAATCTTTGGTAAACTGGATCGGGGAAATCCAGTTGCCCATGAAGTCGGCATCGATGCTCAGCACGACGTCTGCCTTGGAAAACTGGAAGTTGGGGATCCAATGTGAGCCACCACCGGCGAGCGATCCACCGCCGTGTACGGTCGCGAGGGCCGAGACACTGTTGGAGTCGTAGACGACGTGCTTGGCGTTGCTGAATCCCCCGAGGAAGTCCTTGATCACCTTGTTGGAGGTGGGGCTTGTGATGGTGTTGCTCACCACGTACACCAGACCATTGGCGGCCTTGACCCCGTCGAGCTGGGTTTTCAATGCGGTGACTGCGCCACCGATCGAAGTTTCCTTGCCGCCGCGGGGAGCCTTCTGGCGCTCGCTGTCATAGAGGTTCAAGACCGTGGCTTGACCGACGGCACACGTACCGCCCTTGGACATGCCGTGGAGGTCGTTGCCCTCGACCTTGATCGGGCGGCCTTCACGGGACTTGACCAGCAATCCGCAATTGGCAGAGCAACCTTGGCAGGTCGTTGCATACCAGCTTGCGACGCCGGGCGTCACGTTTTCGGGCTTCACCACGTAGGGAATCGCCTTGTTGACAGGTTTGTCGACGCAGGCGGTGATGGCAGCTGCCGTGAGACCAAAGCCAAACAACTTCAGGAAGTCCCTCCTGTTGCTCAAGTAGCCCATCGATTCCTCAGAAAAAGTCTCGCCCAAGGGCAACTCCTCTGAAAACTCGTGCTTCTGGCCTTGCTCAAACATTGGGCCGGTTTGGTATTGCTCCAATCCATTCCAGTATGTTTCGTTCTTTCCCATTTATATTCTAGTGCTGAATTCTATTTTCAATTAACCCAGTGGCGTCTCGATCCAAGATCAATAGTGACACCTTGCGCATTCTAGACCACCTTGGTCGGCTACGGAATGGACGTCGCTGCGGCCCAATGCCTTGTAGAGCTCAGGATTGACCTCCTTTGTCCTGTGGCAATTGATGCACCATCCCATGCTCAGGACACTGTATTGGTACACCACATCCATTTCCTTGATCGGACCATGGCACTCCTCGCAGGCGACTTGCCCGGCGACGACGTGCTGCTGGTGGTTGAAGTAGGACAGGTCAGGCAGGTTGTGCACGCGCACCCACTCGATGGGCAAGTTGTTGTTGTAGGCCTCATAGATCTTGGCGATCTCCTTGGTGCCTGAAATCTTGCCTTCCTGAATGCCCTTGTGGCAGTTCATACACACGCTCACCGCTGGAATCCAAGCATTCTTGCCTTTGGATGCACCGCTGTGGCAGTACTGGCAATCGATCTCATAAGTACCGGCATGGATCTTGTGTGAAAACCAGATCGGCTGATCGGGCTGGTAGCCTTGCGAGTGCCCGACGCCACGCA
>JANMIM010000404.1:0-4322 GCA_031375795.1 Bacteroidota bacterium | reverse complement strand
GGGCACTGAGCCTCGGTGCACAGGGCAAGGAATTGGCGGAGTTGTATGACATGCATCAAAGCGGCGCAGTGGCCTTCACCGATGGCCGCAAGGGCAGCCAAGACGCCAATCTGCTGCTGCTGGGGCTGCAATATGTGCAGCCATTTGGTGGCGTGATCGTGCAGTCGCCGCTCGACCAGAGCTTGGCCGAAGGCGAGTGCGTCGCGGAATCCATCAGCTCCGTGCGCATGGGCATGAAAGGCATCCCTGCAATGGCAGAGACGATCCGCATCGAGCGAGACCTGAGCTTGCTGGCCAATTCCCAAGGCAAATTGCACATCGGGCCTGTCACGACGGCCGAGGGCGTGGCACTCGTGCGCGCCGCCAAGCGACGCGGCATGCAAGTGACCGCCGAGACATCGGCACTTTATCTCCTCCTCGACGCCACGGCCAACGAATCCTTTGACGCCAACACCAAGGTCTATCCGCCATTGCGGGACCTCGCCTCGGTCCTGGCCTTGCGGGCTGCCGTGCTGGACGGCACCATCGATGTCGTGAGCAGCTCCCATCACCCCCAAGGGCGTGAGGAAAAGACCCACGACTTCGCGGATGCCGCCTTTGGGGCCGACACCTTGGAGACCGCCTTTGGAGCGGCGGTGACGGCATTGTGTGCCGAGGAGGGCTACCTGCTGCGGCTTGTGGCGGCGATGACATCGCATCCACGACAGATCCTCGGTTTGCCCGCAGTGATGGTCGCCGAGGGCCAATCGGCTGAGCTGACACACTTTGATGCGCAACAAGCCTGGACCCCGCAAGTGGCCGACATTCGCTCCAAATGCAAATACAATCCGCTGATCGGCACGACACTGCAAGGCAAGACCTTGGGAGTCTACGTGCGCGGCGCCTACCACAGCAACTGATCGGTCGAGGTCTCGTTGGCGTCCTGAATGCTGCGGGTTTGCATCGCCGCAGTAGCCGATCATCCCCGTATTCACCCTCAATCGTCCAAGATTCTACACAATCCTTCTCGCGGCGATGTGCAAGGGGTTGTGAAATCGGGCTATTTTTCGGAATTTTGAAGCGAACTGAAAAATAGGTGGTTATGGTGATTGAAAAGGACATGGTCAGCACTTCGGAGGCGATCGCGCTGGAAGAAAAGTACGGCGCACACAA
Organism: Bacteroidota bacterium; assembly: GCA_031375795.1. GTDB lineage: Bacteria > Bacteroidota > Bacteroidia > J057 > JADKCL01 > JADKCL01. The sequence continues at coordinate 3,170 of JANMIM010000404.1, read as the reverse complement.
CTATCATCCACTTCCGGTGGTCTTGAGCCGCGGGTCGGGTGTATATGTTTGGGATCCCGAAGGCAATCGCTACTATGATTTCTTGAGTGCCTACTCCGCCGTGAACCAAGGTCACTGCCATCCCCGGATTGTTAAAGCAATGGTCGACCAGGCGCAGACCTTAACATTGGTTTCCAGGGCATTCCACTCAGACAGGCTAGGTCCAGCTGAGGAATATCTGGCCAAATACTTTGGTTTTGAGAAGGTGTTGATGATGAACTCCGGGGCCGAGGCCGTCGAGAGCGCCATCAAGATCGTGCGCAAATGGGGGTATGAGGTCAAGGGCATCGAACCCCACAAGGCCAAGATCGTCGTGTGCAGCGAGAATTTCCATGGCCGTACGATCTCCATCATCTCCTTCTCAACCGACCACGGCTCCCGTGGCGGATTTGGTCCCTATACACCTGGTTTTGAAGTGATCCCCTACGGTAGCGTGCCTGCCTTGGAGCATGCGCTCCAGGATCCCAATGTGGCTGGCTTCCTGTTTGAACCGATCCAAGGCGAGGCGGGCATCAAGATGCCTGCCGATGGCTACCTGCGCAATGTGCGTGAGCTTTGCGACCGCTACAATGTACTCATGATGGCCGACGAGATCCAAACGGGTATCGCGCGCACCGGCAAGCGCCTCTGTTGTGACCACGAGGGCGTGCGCCCAGATGTGCTGATGCTCGGCAAGGCGCTCTCGGGCGGAACCATGCCGGTTTCAGCGGTTTTGACCGACAGCGATGTGATGGCCATGCTGCACCCAGGCCAACACGGCTCGACCTACGGGGGCAATCCATTGGCATGTGCCGTGATGATGGCGGCCTTGCAAGTCGTCGTGGACGAGGGATTGTCTGAAAATGCAGAGCGCTTGGGGCATATTTTCAGGGCAAGAATGGAAGCCATCAACCATCCCATGCTGGAGTTCGTGCGCGGCAAGGGGCTGCTGAATGCCATCGGGATTCGTCCGATGGGAGGCTACAAGGCCTGGGACGTGTGCTTGCGGCTCAAGGAAAACGGTTTGCTCGCCAAGCCCACCCACGACCACATCATCCGGTTTGCGCCGCCCCTCGTGATCAGCGAGGAGCAGATGATCGAGTGCTGCGACATCATCGCCGACACGATTCGCTCATTTGAAGTGGGGCTTTGAGCCTTGCTTGGGGAAAAGAACACCTGACGCTTAGATTTGCTAAACCGCTTCCTCAAAAGGAGACTAAATGTTTCCTCTGTATGAACATTGTGGAAAATCGGCCAAGATCAAGGACTTGATTTTCTACAATATTTGCCATAACTTTTTTGCAAATTGATGGGAGGTTCGGATGAAGCAGCAGGCAGATGATTTTTCTCGAAGATTCATTGAGCGATGGCCGATCGTCGTCCACGGTCAGGAGAGGTGCCTACACCTGAAGGCAGCAACTTCCATCCAACAAAATGGTAACTATTGCGAGGTTTTCAACTTAAACGAAAAAATGCTATGAATCCAAGTACATCAGAAGTTCAGACAGAACGCGAGGTCCTCTTGGACCGCATCAGAGCTTGGGAACGCGAACTAGACGGCATGTCTGGCGAAAACGGCAGGGTAGTGATGAACGCCGTGACGGTGGAAGACAAGAAATTGGTGGATCACTTCGACAACCAATTTACGATCCAAAAGAATCGATTGGATCAAATGAAGCACAACGTGAAGCTCACCGGCGGCCATCCCGACCTCCGCAAGGAGCTCGACGACTTTGGTGTCCATTTTGACAAATTGAATGCCGAGTTCATTGCCTTCTCAGAAGTTCTGCTCTGAGTGAATGGCTTGGTTTTGCGATCCGCAGTCCCGATGCTGGCATCGTGACTGCGGATCGTTTCATTTCCCCCGCTTGGAGATCGCGATCACATTGGGGATCGGCCACGGGCGATTGTTGTCGTCGGATTCAAAAAAGCCCGTTTCATAGCTGCCGTAGCCATCCAATTGTGCCGCTGCTGTCTTGAGGTACAGCGATGCCTCGGGGCCGCCTTCCAGGTACATCGCGTTTTTGAGGTCGATGTCCAGGGCGAGGAGCATGTCTGTGAATTGATGGACGGAGTAGGGGGAACGGCAAAAAATCATCAGTGCATTGCCGGCCTTGTCCATGCCCATCACGACCATGCTCCAGATGCGGGGCTGCTCAGACCACCGGTTTTTGCGTTTGCAATCCACCATCCTGATGCCTTGCGTGACATGCTTGTATTGTGCGATGAGTCCTCGCCAATCCTGACATTCGCGGTCGATGATCTGGAAACGTGGCAGGGTAGAGTTGGCGTCGACGGGCTCGAAGGCGACAAAGGTATTGTCGTCGTTGAAGGAGGGGTTGTTGATTTTCCCGCCACACTTCATGTAACCCACGTTGGTGAGGCCGTCCATTTGAAACATGCCCGCATTCACGACGGCGACTTGCTTGCAGTCGGCCGCCCATTGCTCGGCGGTGCGTGCCCGGCCGTCGCGCATCGAGGCCGCGAGCAAGTCAAACTTCCAAGCTGCAGGATCGATGCGCAAAACCGTGATTTTGCGGTCGCCGACTGGGGATGGCATGGGCGCCACAAAGGTCCCCAATTCCAAGCCCGTATCCAGCAATTTCCAACTGACGGTGGTCGCCGAAGTGAAATTGCAGGCCATCGCCAACAGCAAGCTGATCCACAGTATCATGCAGGTACCTCCCAATAATAATACAACAGGGTCAGATGAAGGTCTATCAGCAAGAAGGCCATGAGACCGACAGCGATCCAGTGGTCACGACGACCTAAATTTAAGTGCGTTCGCATCGATTGCCGATGCAGGAGCACCAAGCAAACGAGTTGCAGGAAGAAGCCGATGATCGGGAAGTAATAGGTCATCGCCATCAGTTCGGCGGCCATTTGCAAGGAGACGCCGATCGTATCTGGATATTTGACCATCGCATAGGTGACGAACAGCAGGCTTTCCAGGTTCCAAAACAAGGAAAATGCCAGCGCAGCGGCTGCCATGGCGTATCCCAGCCGGCGGTTGGCGGCAAGCAAGATGCCGCCGAGGAGCATCATGATGCCGGCAATGACCGTGGCATGTGCGAGTTTCATTCCCTTGCCGATTTCCTCGATCACGGTCTCGCTGGGCAAAAAATCCAGCAGCACTGCATATTGCTGGAGGG
>JANMIM010000375.1:0-1214 GCA_031375795.1 Bacteroidota bacterium | reverse complement strand
CAAGGGCAAGGCCGATCCCCATATCGAGGAGGTGCTGGTCACCCACAATGGGCCGGTCCTGAACACGGTCGTGGACACGGGCGGGCAGCACTTGGCGCTCAATTCGCCTGCGGTGCGGCCCTCGGCGCTCACGATGGGCTGGTACCAAATGGACCTCGCCCGCAACTGGAATGAGTTTGTGGCGGCCATGCGCTACATCGATGCGCCGGGCCTGAACGTCGTGTATGCCGACGTGCAGGGCAACATCGGCTACTGGATGACCGGCAAGACCCCGATCAGGGCCAAGGGGACGGGCGAGGTGCCCTCCATCGGCTGGACAGGCGAATATGACTTCAAGGGCTATGTGCCGTTTGAGGAAATGCCGCATAGCCTGAACCCGGCGCGCGGCTACATCGTGAGCGCCAACAACAAGGTGGTCACCGAGGACTTCCCGCACTTCATGGGCAATGTCTGGATGAATGGCTACCGCGCCCGCCGCATCGAGGAGCTGCTGGTGCAAAAGGAGCGCTGGGCGCGGGATGATTTCCGGGCCATCCACATGGACCTCTTTTGCAGGCCGGGCTTGGAGTTTGCCGCACACTACAAAGGTCTCGCCGTCGCGCCCGAACTGAAGGCCGCGCAGCAGCAACTGACGCAATGGGATGGCCAACTCACGGCCGACAGCGTGGGTGGCTGCATCTACGAGGTGTTGCGGCGCGAGCTCTCGCGGCTCTTGTTTCAAAAAGCAGCCGGCAACCAACACAAGGAAGCGTGGCTCATCGGCCGGGGCATGGATCCGGTCGTCTTCAAGGTCACGGAATTCCAGGGCAAGGACACGACAGCCCTCCTGGACCTGCTCGACAACCCCGAGAGCAAACTCATGGCCCTGATGGGCGGCAAGCAAGCGGCCTTGGAACTCGCGCTGCGGCAGGCGGTGGTATTTTTGAAAGGGGCACTGGGCAGCGACGTCGGTCGCTGGCACTGGGGCCGCCTGCATACCATGGAGTTTCCACATGCCATGGCCATCCAAAAACCGATGGACATCGTCTTCAATGCCGGGCCACACCCCATCGCGGGGGACAGCGACACGGTGTGCCAGACTTCGATTCGCCCAGAGATCCCCTACGCGGCCAACCTCGCCATCCCCTCCTACCGACAGATCGTGGACTTGGCTGATTTTGACCGCTCCTTGTGGATCAAGCCCCCGGGGCAATCTGGGCAACTCGGCAGTGCCA
>JANMIM010000373.1:0-6082 GCA_031375795.1 Bacteroidota bacterium | reverse complement strand
TACGGCCGGGGCCTGCACGGGCTTGGGCATTTCGCCGCGGCAGATCGGGCGGGTTTACGGCATCTTCAAAGCCTATTGCACGCGTGTAGGCGGTGGTCCATTTCCCACCGAACTCAACGATGCCATCGGCGAGGCCATGCGTGCTGCGGGCAAGGAATTTGGTGCCACCACCGGCCGTCCGCGACGTTGCGGTTGGCTCGACATGGTCGCGCTCAAGTTTGCCGTGCGCATCAACGGCGTCACCGACCTCATCATGACCAAGGCCGACGTCTTGACGATCTTGGAGGAAGTGAAGGTCGCCGAGCAATACCTGATCGATGGCGAACTCACCCGTGATCTTCCCTATGATTTGGAGATGGACATCGTGCCACAATACCGCAGCTTTGCACCCTGGAAATCAGACCTCGGCAGTGTGCAGGATATTGCGGAGGTGCCGGCTTCCTTGCGTGCCTACATGGATTACCTCGTCGCCGAATTGCAGGTGCCGATCACTTACCTTTCGCTCGGGCCCGATCGCGCACAGACCTTGGATTTGTCGCAAGCCTGAGCCAAATGCTGCAGGTTGAGATCCCATACGATGGTCCGGAATTCAAACGTCAATTGCTGCATTGGGCGGCATCGCAACCGCATTGCGTATTCCTGGATTCCTGCGATACCGTGGTCGATCGCTATGGCAAATATGACTTTATATTAGGTGTTCATCTCGGCGACAATCCGTTGCTGATCAATGATTTGGATTCTCTTTCCTCATCGCTTTCTCGCTCAGGTGAATCATGGAAATTTGGCTGCCTGAGCTATGATTTGAAGGAGGCCATCGAGCCGCGACTCGTCAGTGAGTTGGATGCCTATGTGCCATTTCCCCGCATGAATTTTTTTGTGGCCGATGTCGTGATTTGCAAGGCGAGGGGAGCAGATGTCGTGGTTTTTGAAAGCGGCTATTCAGACGAATTGTTGCTCGCAATCCGATCACAACATATTGCGCCCTTGGAGGTGCGGGACTTTTCAGGGTTCACGAGCAATTTTTCCAAGGAGGAATATTGCGCTACGATCGACGCACTGCGGCAGCACATTCGGGCAGGCGATTGTTATGAAATCAACCTGAGCCAAAACTTTGTCGCGACCGTGCGAGTACCTTCTTGCGCCGCACTTTGGGAGGCGCTGATTGCGGCTTCTCCCGTGCCCTTTGCGGGCTTTGGCAAATGGGCCAACCTGCACCTGCTGTGCGCCTCGCCGGAGCGCTTTTTGCAATTGCAAGACGGTCGGCTGCTGACCCAGCCGATCAAAGGCACCACGCAGCGCGACACCGACCCAGCCCGAGACGCAGCCAATGCCCTGCGCCTGCAAGGCTCTGAAAAAGAGCGCGCCGAGAACGTGATGATCGTGGACCTGAGCCGCAACGACCTGCACCGTAGCTGCGAGGTGGGCAGCGTGACCGTGCCATATTTGTTTGAATTGCAGGCATTTGCCCAAGTACACCACCTCGTGTCGACGATCGCCGGACAAAAGCGCCCCGATGTGGACGCCGTGCAGACGATCCGCAATACCTTCCCACCCGGCAGCATGACGGGCGCGCCCAAGGTGCGCACCTGCGAGCTCATCGCGCAATATGAGCCCAGCGCGAGGGGCATCTATGCAGGCGCCCTCGGCTACTTCGCCCCCGACGGGGACTTTGACTTCAACGTCGTGATCCGGTCCATGGTCTATGACAGCCACCATGGGCAACTCAGCTACCACGTCGGCGGCGCGATCACCTGGGATTCCGATCCTCTCGCGGAGTACGAAGAGACATTGTTGAAAGCCTCAGCGATTCGTCGGTTGTTTGAGGGTAGGTGAGTTGATCACTCCGCAATATTCCGCACATCTACACTTTTTTCCCCATCTGCAGTTGCCTGATCCTTGTGTTTGGTCGACCAGCGGATGGCCCCCGAGCGGGAGCGCACCCGTATCGTCGCTTCCTCAAATTGCAGCATCGCCACGTCCATTTCCCAGGCCATGGAGCCCGCCTTGCGCTTCACGACCCATTTGGCAGGTGGCTTGGGCCGGCCTTCATACCGATCTTTGAAGGCGGCATGCATGCCCGCTCCATTTTCCTTGAAGACCATGCCGACTTGCAACAGCAGCAAGCCGTTTTCATAACTTGTGGTCTTGAGACGGCTTTCCCACGCTTGCATGTGGTGCTCGTCGTCGAGTTGCAAATGCAGGCCCACGATGCCCGCAGTGGCGCGCGGGTAGCGCGCAGGCCCCACCATCGCCACGCGTGCGAGCGGCAGGGCTGCAGCGGTATCCACTTTTTCCCAATCGCGGCCGCTGCCAAATGTCGAGCGCTGCGCCTGAAATCCGTGGCCACCGATCGCCAGCCAATGCAAACAAAGCTGGTAATCAACAATTTGGTTGAGCGCCTCGCACTCGGCCGACGAACATGCAAATTTGATGGCCACCCGCATCTTGAAGCGCAATAAATGGGCGGGCACATCACGCCATACGCTGTCGACCGCGATGTCCAGCGACAAGATCTTGTCTGCCTTGGCACCGTTTGCAGTCACCAGGTCAAACCCATTGAGCAGCACCTCATATTGCGCATCGGGGTCTGAGATTTCGGGGAATGCCGCCTCGCCATCATGGATTTCAGTGATGAATTCGCCCTCCTTGCCGCTCAATTCAAAACAATGCTTGCCCTCTTGTGACTGCAACAATTCAGAATTCAAGACAGCATAATATTGCTTGAATTCGGCGATGTCTGAGCCGCTGCCAGAGGCTGCGGCATGGGTGGATTGCACAATGCAGGAGTCGCCTCGTTTTGCGCTTTGGACCCAGTCGCCGAGTCGCGCGATGCGGTGGTTGTAGCCCCAAGTTTGCGAAAAACCCTGCCAGATCGGAATGCAGGGGGGCGTGGATTGCGCAGCCAGCGGCGACAGCATTGGCCCGAGCCACAGGCCAATGGCCATGGCTAGCATGCACTTGAGGTGCCAACGCATCGAGCGCCACGCATTGTATCGGTGAATGAACATGCACAAAGTAAATCCCTGCGGCAGAGAGTACAAAACGACAGCGAGAAATAGGATGAATTTCGGGCAATGACGCGCAAGGTTGGAAGCAATCGCAGGGCTCGGATCCGTGCCAGAGGCTTGGACTGCCTGCAACAACCGCTCATCGCTTCAGCACCAAGAAACTATTTGCAGAGTAGCCCGTCGCCAATTCCAAGATGTAATAATAGGTGTCATCGGCCAACTCCTTGCTGTCGGCATTGCCACCCGACCAGTTGTTTTCATAATTCTGCGCGCTGAAGACCTCGTTTCCCCAACGGTTGAAGACCTTGAGCTGGTTGGCGACTGAAGGCTGCAAACCCTGGAAAACCAGGTAGTCATTGATACCATCTCCATTGGGGGAGAATCCCGTGGGCAGCACGAGCTCTGTGATGACCAGGGTGAGGCTGTCTTTTTGGTCTGGGCAAGGGGCACTGGAAACAGTCCACCACAATTGCCAATTGCCAGCTTGGCTGGCTGTGACGGTAGTCTGGGGGTCGTGGATGTCGGCAAATTGCAGGCCCGCGGGTGTGCAAGTCCAGCTGCCCTGCCCAGAGGTCGGCGCGGTCGCATTGAGGTTGGTGCTCAATTGGGCGATCAAGCTCTGGTCGGAGCCTGCAATGGCCGCACTCGGCGGCGTTGCGACTTGCAGCGCCATCGTGTCACGGTCCACGCAGATTCCCAACGAATCCTGAACCTGCAGCCAATAACTCTGTGGACTTGCAGGGCTTACGACGGGATGCTCGAGATTGCTTGCAAGCCCATCCGACCCCAGCCACCCAAAGATTGCACCCACCGGAATGTTGCCGGCAAATCGAAAGCTGTCCCCCTGGCAGATGGCTGCATCGGGGCCCGCATCGGCTGCCCAGCTCGGGCCCACCGTTACGGTGATGGTGTCGGTCGCGAGGCAATTGTTGCTGTCACGCACCACAAGGATATAGCTCGTCAATGTTGTGGGCGACACGTTCGGCATGAGTTGGGTGGAATTGAAGCCAGAAGGGGAGGACGTCCAGACCGCGGTGAGGCCCGGTGCGTTGCTGCCGATGACGATGGAGGTGCCGCCACAAATGCTGTCATCGGTACCCGCGTCGGCGGTCGGGGACGCCAAAATCTGCACGGGCAATCGATGGGTGTTGGTGCAATTGTTGTTGTCGACGACGGTGTAGGAGACAAAGAGGAGGGTGTCTGAGGGAGCGGGCACCGAGGGGTCAATCGTTGCCATGCTGGAACCGATGTTGGCGAGCCAGGGGCCTGAACTGAAGCTGCCGTTTGCATAATTTCCCGTCAGCGTATCGATCGGCGCAGCACGGCAGTAGCTGGGCTCCAGTCCGATGATGGTAGGTTGCGGCGCGGGGTGCACGATGGAGGTAAATGTCACCGTGTCGTTGCAAGCAGAGGTAATGGTGTATTGCACGGTAAACGGAATACCGACCGGCGCCAGGTTGGGTTGAAAAGTAGCTTGCCCCATCGGGTGGATGATCAGGCAGTCGCAAAGGCTCAGTACCTGACCGTTGGTGGGGGGGCCGCAAGTGATGAGGCTGGAAGTCGTGTCATTTTCGCAGTAGGAAGAGTCCAGACCCGAAATGGTCAATTGCACCGATGCCACGACAGACACATCGGCTGTGTCGCCAGATGCGCAGCCGATGGAGTCGGTGTAGATGTACGAAATCCTGTAGGGTCCGCCGACCCCTGCCGCAGCGGGATCAAACTGCATGCTGCCGCCACCGAGATTGCTGAATCCCGGACTCGTGTAGCTCACCGTTCCCAATGGGTTCGCAGGTTGCAAGGTAAATGCAATCGGTGAAGCAGTCTCGCAAACATTGAGCGGCAACCCTGTAATGGTTGCCATGGGGGACGAGTCCACGCTGATCCAAGCCGTGTCTGAATCGGTGCTGCAGCCGTCTGTGGAGTTGGCCACATAGAGGGTCGAGACCATGGGGCTTACCGTGATGGTGTCTGTATTTCCATTTGGCACCGGTAGCCAGGTGAGGCCCCCATTGGTCGATTGGGTCCACTGTACACTGGCAAATGAGCCCGAGAGCTGCAAAAGGACGCTGCCTCCCATGCAAATCGTGTCGCCGACCAGGTTCAAGGTGGGCGGTGGGCCGCTCGGCAAGCCTTCAAGGTGTGCCGTGAACCCGGCGGTGAATCCGAGCGAAGCAAAGGAGGGCAAGGCCCCAAACTGCAATGATTGGTCGAAATAACCGACCACCGAAACACCGCAGGTGGGGTCATAGGAGATGTCCTGGCCGGGAGCGTCTCCTGGGCCGCTTGCGGCAACAGCTGTGATCCCGGCACCCGTGGCGGCATCGATGAGGAAAACAAACGGATCAATCGAGATCGTAGAAAAAGGGATTCCCGCCAGGGTAATGGCTTGGTCGTAGCTGCCGACGATGGCGAGCCGGTCGGTGGCCGTCATGCAGATCCCCATCGCCTGGTCTATTCCCGTGCCGCCGTCGATCGCGGCCCATTGCGCATCCCCAGTGCTGCCATCGAATGCAGCCCGCCAGAAATTGCTCATTCCCGCAACGGTAGCGACCGAAATAGGGGCCGAGCCATCAAACTGCACGGTACCCGCACCCACGCAGATGCCGGTTGCGTACACATGCGAGGCATCACAGACCACCGCGGTGGTGGATTCGAGGTTGCCGGGAGAGGCAATCCGCGACGACCAGAGCGCCGCCCCATTGGCATCGAGTTTCGTGACAAACCCATCGGTTGAACCAGCTGCGGTGAGCGAAGTCGCACCAAAGTTGAAGTTCGCATTCCCAAAATCGCCCCCGGCATAGACCGAGCTGCCATCGCTTGCAATTCCAAAGGAACGGTCCATTTGCAAACTGCCGCCTTGTTGTGCCCAGATCCAAGCCCCTGTGGCAGCGTCCATCTTGCTCACAAAGACATCGGTGAGACCGACGGAATTGATGCTCTGCCCACCAAATGTGCAGGTTGTCTCAAAATCACCGGTCACATACACCATGTCACCGACGGCGACGAGGTCGTTCCCATTGTCTTTCCCATTGCCTGTGGCAGAGTTCAGCCAGAGGACCTGTCCTGTGGCA
>JANMIM010000346.1:0-5151 GCA_031375795.1 Bacteroidota bacterium | reverse complement strand
GCTCCATCTTTTTCAATCATCTGATCAATTCCAGTCCTATCTTTCGAAGGTAACTTTGGAGGAAATCCCCAACTGGCAGATGCAATTGCAAGTGCTCATTGCGGGATGGACATGTGACGAGGAGCTAATTGGATTGAGTGGAAAAAACGGATACTTGCTTTCGAAATTGTTGGTCGAGAATCTGCTGCCGGCTTTTTTCAAAAATGAAAGCGTTCAAGTGTATAAACTCTTGCCCGAATCGGGCGATTGGCCTTGGGGAAATCATATGAACAACGAGTTCATTTTTGAAACGGAAAACCGAATTTGGGTGATGCATTTTGGACTGAGTTCCTGAAGGAGAAGCATTCAGACAATTGTCGGGAAAAGACCGCCGTTTTCCTGCACCTGATCGGCGTGTTACGCGCCGATATTGTGTCGAGCAATGGATTGATTTCGAGGATGATTCACGGGAAGGTGAGCTGAATTTTTCCAAAATCAAGCCAGCTTTTCCAGGCCATTGAGGCAGCGGATGTGATTCGCCTCGCGCTTGGCGTCCTTGAGCGCCATGTTTTTGGCCACGATCTCATCGGTGTACCGGCGATCGTGGTAAATGTGGTACACGATTGCCAGGTTTTTCATGGATTTTCGCTTTAATCCCAAGGCCTTGAGCCGCCACTCGATGTCGACATCTTCGCCCACGCCGGCCGTGACATAGTCCTCGTCATACCCATTGACGTCGTGTAGATATTGCGTCAAGATACCCCAATTGCGGCCATAGATGCTCCGCGCCTTGTAACTCAGCGCAAACAGCGGGAAATAAAAGCCATGCTTGACCTCGGTGCAATCCGAAAACAAAATCGACCAGAAATGGAGCCTTTCGAGTGACATGCTTTTTTTCAAAGCCGCAGAAAACTTGGGCCCCATCATCACGCTACGTCCGGTGAGATAACCGCCTTCCTGGAGCCGCGCAATATACTGCTTCACAAAATGCCGGTGTGGAATGCAATCACCATCCACGAATGCCATCATCGGTGTGGTACACAGGCGCAAGCATTTGTTGAGCATCATGTTTTTCCGAAATCCGAGGTCTTCCTGCTGATGTACATGCAGCAACTGGAAGCTGTATTTTCCGTGATTTTGGGCAATGAATTCAATCGTTTCGGGATTGATGTCGTCCTCTGAAACGATCACCAAAAACGCGCGCTCACTTTGTGCCTCCAAGGCCATGAGGATGAGCTTGAGGTTGTCGAGCGCCTTGTAATAGGAGATGACGACAGTGAGTTTCATGGCCGTATTGCGTGGTGTGGAAGCGAGGAAACAGCGACAGAAATGTCAGCCCTTCGAGCAGGATTTTGGGGCGAATGATGAGCGAAGCATGATCCCATTGTGTTGCAAGGTAAAAATGCGATGGCACATTTGCAAATGAAAAGCGCCCCCACAAGTCTGGGAGCGCTTTTTGAGTCCTATTTGGGCCGGAATAACTTCCTTTTGTCCTCTCACACCCCGTTTCAATCCACGGAGCTGAGGTAGCCATTACCTTGCGACCACAAAGCGTTTCGTCGCTGCAGCTTGCCCATTCAGCATCACTTTCGCAAAATAAATGCCTTCCGACATTTGATCCACATCCAGTGTCAATCGGCTTACGCCAAGTCCACGCTTGCCAGCCTCGAGCTGCTGCACTTGCTGGCCGACGGCATTAAAAACCAGCATTTGCACATCCTTGTTTTGAGCCAATTCCAGCTCGACCGTGACTTGATCGGATGCAGGATTTGGATACAATGTGACGCTGCCGTCAAGATCGGCGGCATTGTAAATCGCAACAGGGCCGGCGGAAAAATAGCTTGCTCCGGAGGCATTGAGGCCCGACGTACTTGTAAGGGTATATACCGTCGCAAGTTGTTGATGGATTCCCTCCTTGTACCACATGTATTGGTCGTTGGTATAGTCAACGATAAACGGGTTTCCACCAAAATCAATCGAATCTTGATAGACTTGCACAAAATGCACACGCAAGACATTGGTAAATGTCCCGGCAGGCGTAGTCAGCGTTCCATAACCATCGGCGGTGACCGTCGTGGTGCCGCTGCGGTAGGTCACGACACTTGTGGTGTACTGTGAAGCCCAGCTGTCGGTATAGGTATTTCCATTGGTAAATGGAAAGCGGACGATGTCCTCGGCATTGGAATTTGGAAATACTGAGGAGGGCGTCACAGCGCCCCAACTTGTAAGGGCAGAAGCAGATGTGGCGTAGTAGCGCGTACCTGCTGCCGCAGCGACCACGGCAACATTGGCGTTTGGAAAGCTGCTTGCGTTGGTCGTCGACGACGGTGAGACACAGGTGTACAATTCGCCGGGTGAGCCGGCCAAGGCACTGAGGTTCCAAGTTTGGTTGGCACCGCCGCCTCCAGGGTTTTGAAAGGCGCCCGAGTAGACATTGACGGTCTCGCCGATTTGCGGATTGATGCCGGTTGCAGTAATGGTCGGCTGTGCAAATGCGGTGGCTCCAGCGAGGGCCAGGCTTGCGAGAATGAATGCGCGTAGTCTTGTTTTCATTTTTTAGAATTATTTTGAAGTGGTGAATGCGATTGTCAAAGGTTTGGGAAATTTCCCAGATGAAACATTACTCGGCGCTGATCCGCAAAACATACAGGTGCTTCAGGTTGACTCATTGGTTCATTTCTGGTGCAGCCGGTGTGTTGTGTGGCAGAGCTCCATCAAAGCTAGTCCTCAAGGTTCGATATTCCAAATTTTGTTTTGGCAGGCGTTATGATGGGGTACCAACACGCATTTATGCTCTTCCGTCCCAATTCTCGATGAATTGGACCAAGACTTTTTTCATCGATTCGAGCGCTTGCGGATTGATGTTTTCGGCGACGTCGAGGCGGGTGTGGTAAGTCGGGTCGAGGCGTTTGGAGTTCAGGCCGATCACCGTGATCGCAGGTAGGCCATTCATGTGAAATGCCGAGCCGTCGGATGCGCCGACCGTGATCGGCAATTTGAGTACGGGCACCTCCGCCTGCTCAAAGGCCGCCTCCACAAGCGCAATATGCTCCTTTTGGTAGTACACAAAGGTGCTGATTTCGCTCGTGCAAATCGTCAGGTGCTCGGGATCCTTGATCGAGTCTAGGTTGAATAGGAATGCTTTTTCGTCCAGCAATTGTTGTTTGTGCCGACGTGCGTAAGCATTAGACCCGCGCAGGCAAGCCTCCTCGGCCCCAAAGCTGATCACACGCAAGCGCGTATGTTGCAGCTTGCGCGCCGAGAAGACCCGTGCCATCTCGACCGAGAGCGCCACGCCCGTGAGGTTGTCGATCGCGCCATCGACCACGCGATCGCCAAAAAAGTTGTACCAAATCAGTTGCAGCGGCGCCATCGCCACAAACAGCCACCATCCATAACCCCACCAATTCGCAGAGATGAAGATGCTCAGCAGGCCATAGATCCCCAAAAAAGTCAGCGCCAATCCGCCAAAGAGGGTCATTTCAATGCCACGCTGCTTGAAGCGGTACCACCATTGAAATTCGCGCACGCTGTCGATATGCCCCGCGATGATGAGCGTATCGCGCACCTCGCCTACGGGCTCGATGTCACCGATCACATTCCAAGACGGCTTTTTTTTGTACAAAAAATCCAACCAATGCCGGTAGCTCACAAAGTGTCCCAAGAACAGGATCGAATTCACAATTCCCAGGATGCCAGCCGCATAGACATTGAACTTGAGCAGGACGACGACCAGGAAATAGACCGTCACAAAGATCTTCATCGACTGGAAATGCGATTCCAGGGGAGATTGAAATTCCTCGACCGCGACGCGGTCGCAGTAAGCCCGCAAGTGATCTGCCGTATAGGCCTGGGCGTCCTTCTCGGCCTGGCTTCCCGGGTAGCGCCCGCCAAAGCGCGCGATGATGTCTTGGATGAATTGGAGCATTCTCAGGGCGGTTGGGGAAAAAGAAGGTCTGAATTTACGTGGATAGTTGGCAGCATTCCAAGCGAACACGTACTATTGCCATTGGAAAAGTAAATTCATTGGACATATTTTTTGCCTGACATTCGTAGCTCGCATGATGAAATTTAGTCTCATACTTCTTGGTTGGATTGCGCTACCCGTTTCCTTGACCTTTGCCCAAGCGGCTCCTCGAATTCGCATGAACCATGTGACCCAAGATTGCCGCCACAATGGTCACCTGAGCGCGACCCAGCGCCGACGCATTTTCCCGTTCAACCAAGCTTCCTCAGTCGAGGTCATTTCTTTCAAGGGTGTCTATGAATATGATTATGGAGAAATCACGGATCCGATACTCCTCGTAGATACAATCGAGCATCAGCTGGCCATTTCAGATGCCATCAAACATCAGCCATCCATTCCAGATACCATCGAACGAGTGGAGCTCAGGCCTGCTCAAATCGATGAGCTCACCGATATTTTGTACAATTGCAATTACCACAAGCGGCAGATGGCTGGGACTTCAAATGTGGAGAGCTATTGGATGCCCCGTCAATCGATTTTGTGGCGCGACGACGATGGCAAGATTTTCGGTAGCCTGGAGATTTGCTTCGTCACTGGTGAGACGTATTCGACTTTACCCGAGGGTACTTATGGTGAATTTTGCCTGGGATAATTTGAGATGCTCAAATCCTATTTTGAAGGGCTAGGGATTACTTATTTTGAGGAGTGAATGCTTGGGTAATTGGGGCCTCAATTTGCCACATTGGCTAGTTGCATTTCCACCCAAGCCAGCGTAATAATTTTTGGATGGGCGATGGGGCTTTGCCAGGCAAATCGGGTATTTCTTCCTCGGTAGTTGCGTCGGGTATTTCTTCTTCTGCAGGTGTGCTTTCAATTGGAGCCATAGCCCTTGTCGTGCCCGTTTTGTTGATGAGTGGAAAAATGTCCCCATCGTGAAATCCCCAAATGGAAGCAAAGTCGCATTCGGTTTCGAGTTGCATCAGCGCCTCACGCCAGACGATTCCGCTAAATGCAAGGAAGACATAATATTCTGCTGCGCTTCTTTCTTCGCTGCCCCACTGTTCGTCTTGGAAGGTTTCTTCTACATCGGCTAAGCTTTTGATGAGGTAATTTTGTGAATGTAGCTCGGTCACAAGGCGCAATTCACGATAAAAATAAGCCGGGCTGCTCGCAATCCCTATTGTCATTTCGACATTGAATCCGTG
>JANMIM010000340.1:0-2196 GCA_031375795.1 Bacteroidota bacterium | reverse complement strand
AAGTCTCGCAAAGTGGCACAATTGCCCTTCCTGCCAAGCTTTTTAACATTGCCAACGTATTTCATCAATCTCAGAAAGGCGATTTTTATTTGGCCGGGCTTCATGACGCCTATCCTACCGACTCGTTGGAGCGTTTGGAATGGTTCATCACGAAATTCTCCCCCAACCTAGATAGCCTCTGGACAAGGTACTACAACTTAGGCGGGGATAGCATTCATGGGATTCAGCAAGATCCAATGCAAATCCATACGCTTGATAACGGCGACATCCTCGTCCTCGTCCATAACAACGGTTATTGGACGCCCGATTCGCGATGGATCAACTACACCACCCTCTACAAGCTCGACTCGATGGGTTGCTTGATCGGGGACTGCGCGATTGGGGACACGGTCGTCGAGCCGCCCGATACGACGCATCCGCCGGTGATCCCGGACACTTTGTGGCCTGACCCCGACGGTGGGCTCGTGGCCTATCCCAACCCCAGTACGGGGCAGTTCTCGCTGGTATGGGACGTGAACGTGGGCGATCAGTCCACGCTGATTGCCTATGACATGGCGGGGCGCAGACTGCTCACGCAGACGCTCGTGCGCAAGGAACAGCCGAGCTTGCTGGACCTGCGTGACTGGGCTGAGGGGGTGTATTTGCTGGAGATCACTTCCGAGAAGGGCCGCAGGTTCAGGACAAGGGTCATCGTTTTGCGGTAGGATCGGCGTAACCGGCTGCCCAACCCAACACAACCAAAAAAGATACTTTTTCGAAGCATCCACTTCCACATAAGATACAAATTGCATAATTTCGGATATGAATAAATTCTACCCTGCGCTATTGTCGCTCCTATTGGCATGCACGAGCCTTGGCGCACAAAATTGGCAGCCATTTGCAGTGGGCGAGACCTTTCATTATCGTTCAGACACCGCGACCTTTCCTGACCGCAGTGTACGCATCGATTCAGCCACGAACCATGGCGGGGACTCGCTCTGGCATTTCAACCGCATCTGGGTCGAGATTGACTTTGACCATGCGATGGTCAACGGCGCCAACCTCGGTGGGCGCTCCATGAGAATCCTGGGCGGCGGGCTATTCCAATTCACCGACAGCTCCAACTTGGCGCTCTACACCTGGGCAAATGTCGGTGATAGCTGGCTCATGGACTCGATCCAGCTGCACATGGCGACGGTGGTGCGCCTCGACGCTGATACGGTGCTGGGAGAGCCCGATTCCGTCAAGGTGATTGCAGTGGGTGCAGACACGATGCGACTTTCCAAGTCGCATGGCATCACGGAGTGGCCTGCCCTGCTGGGCGGCACACACTACACGCTCGTGGGCATGCAGGAGCGACATCTTGGGGATACCTTGCCGGGATTTGATGGATTCTTCAGATATCAGGTGGGAGATGAATATTATTGGCATGCAAGAAATTGGCATTCTGATTCCGGATCTCCGTATGGCTTCGATAGGAATGTGAAATTTGCGATCACTAGCGTAATCGCAGACAATACTGGTTTGCATCTCGGTTATCATTTGGTCCGTCGTGACACAGGCTTAAACGGCCATGGTAGCTTCGCAGAGGTGAGCGACGGGACTTGGGACATCCCAAGGATTCCGATGGGTTTGTGCGAACGCACCAATTTTGAAGCTGTCCCATTTTTCGATGTCCTGGCACCTTACAACCCGCCATTTTTTGCCGATCTAGAGATCAACGGGATCGGAAATCACCTTTTCTATTTTGGTGCATCTGGAGGTTGGACCCGAAGTGAATATTTTGCTTCCCACGACACGTTGAAATTGAGACTTGGGCCCACAACTGCCATTTTCTTCACCAGTACTACAGGGTCTCCATTTTGTTTTTCCTATGGGGATACACAAGGAGCCGAGTTTGTATCTGGACTGGGCCTAACATCCCACTATTGCAATTCATTCGAGCGCGGCAGTCGAGTCACGCTGCACGGCCACATCATCGACGGCGACACCGTCGGCACCACCTGGACCGAGGCTTTCCTGCTCGGTACGGAAGATAAACATGCAGACCTGAACTGGTCATTGTTTCCCAACCCTGCTCAAAATCAAGTACAGATTCGATTGGCCGACGGCGCCAAGGCCGAGCTGCTCCTAATCGATCTTGCTGGACATACCATCCTCCACGAATCCCATGTGTTCAATGACCGGGTGATCGACCTGCTGGAGAGCCTTGAGTCG
>JANMIM010000336.1:0-1741 GCA_031375795.1 Bacteroidota bacterium | reverse complement strand
GTTTTCCATTCCTATTCAGCAGAAGCAATTTTCCAAAAAATAGAGTGCGTAAAATCGTTCGTCGGCCCACAAACTTGATTTTGGGGAGGGCCGACGAATAAGAGAATTCCCTATTCTCCCCCCAAAGACGGAACCAAAAAGCCATCCCCCTACTCCACCCGCTTCACCACAATCCGCTGCCCATATTTCAACACCGCATCCTCGCCCATTTTATTGTAAGCGCGGATTTGCTCGACGGTTTCTTCATAGCGTTTGGCGATGCTGAACAGGGTTTCGCCGCGCTCGACGACGTGGAAGATGCTGCGGGTTTTGAAGGGCTCGGGAGCTTTCTTGGGGGTGGGTTTTGCGATCAGGGCATCGCGTTGCGCGGGGGTCATGTACACCTCTGCGTCGCCAGCAAAGGGCGGACGGATGCCATGCGCCTCGGCGGACGACGCAATCTGCTGCACGACGCCATCGGTCGATGGACCTTTGTCATAATTGCGGTTGTAGCTGTCCATGAAGGCGAGCGCAAAGAGGTCGCCCATGAGCACGTAGCCCGCGCGGGTGAAGTGCAATTTGTCGGTGCGGGCGAGCTTGTGTTGCAGCCAATACAGCACGCTGTTGTCGCCGCCCATGATCGAAAAAAGGTCCCACAAGGCTGCGCCATTTTGGTCAGCTAGCTTGCGCAAATGGGCGTTGATCAGGGCGGTGCTCGGGGGCGTCTTGCCACCTGCGCGGGTGTCGGGCGGGGTCGTGAAGAGGAAATTGACCTTGGGGACCTCGCGGCGGATGGCCTGCATCAGGTTTTGGATGCCGATGTCATATTGGCCCTCGTTGAAGCCGATGTAGCCCTCGTTGGAGCCGTAGGAGAAAATGATGAGGTCGGGTTTCAAGGCAGCCAATTGTGAGACGGCGAGCGGGGCATTGCGGATGAAATGCACAAACTGCGCGCCGACGACGCCGCAGTGATGGTATTGGATGCCAGCGTTTTGGGGCGGATCAAAGCTGATGCCGTGAAAATTGAATTGGCCCATCGGCGAGGCAGACGATTTGAAGCGCAGGTTCAATTCGCCTTGTGCGGGGTAATTGTAGATTTTGGTGCAGCAAATATTGCGCTCGCCCAGCGGGCCTTCGCGCACCACTTTGGTCCCGCAATCCTTGCAATCCAATTCGAGGGCAAAATCATCCCTGCCGTGCCAGATGGTCACGGTCTTGAGGCTCGAGGCTCCCTCGGGCATCATCGCCAAGACGGCGGAATCCAGCAAATATTTGAAGCTCAAATGCGCAGCCGGATCGTTGGTGTGCATGGTGTAGCCCGTGACGCCAAGGCCGTCGGGCTTGGTGTTGTTGAGCACGGTATTGCAGATCCAGTTTCCCGACAAACTGCTCTCCAAGTGCTTGGGACCAAAGCTCTTGCAAGCCGAGTAGGGAAACAAGACACCTTCGCCGCAATCCCCAAAGGCATGCTGCAAATGCGCCCGTATTGCTCCCGAAAAATGATCCAATTGGATGTGTGAATCACCGAAGTGAACCACCACAAAAGTGGAGTCCAGGTGGTTTTGAAGGCGGAAAAGTTTGGCATGTACGTCCTTCAAATTGCCCGCAAACTCGATGCGGTTTTTGGAGGGTTGAATGGGGCATTTTTGCGCTTGCAGGGAGAGGAAACTTAGTACGCATAATGCCAAAGCAGCGATCATTTTTGGGAATCGCCAATCCGTCGTCCGTGTCACGTCGAGCGAAGTGGTCGAGGGAGCGCAGC
>JANMIM010000333.1:0-8201 GCA_031375795.1 Bacteroidota bacterium | reverse complement strand
CGGGTTTGCGGCAAGGAGGCCCCCGACAAGGGTTTTGGAGTCGCTTGGGAAGGCAACCTGATTTACAACCACTTCTACAAGGAAAAAGCCGTCGATCCCAAATTCATTCCAGTCCTCTTCCAAGACGGAGCGGAAAAAGACATTCCCACGCCCTTCAAGGGAAAAACCAACTACCGCATTGATTCCCCAGACGGCTTCCAAAACCTCTACGGCGAGCTCACCGGGCAACCGCTGATTCTGAAACCAGAGCCAAATCCCAATCCAACGGTGCTTCCGCCCATGCACGATGGATCCAACCCCAATTCGAAACGCACACTCCCACGAAAAGCTGAGCACATCTCCCTCCACCGCCTCCCCGACACAAGCGGCCTCCTCTTCGGTCGCGAAGCGGAACTCAAACTCCTAGACGAAGCCTGGGAAAACCCGCACACCCACGTCGTCTCCTTCGTAGCCCAAGGCGGCGAAGGCAAGACGGCCCTCACGAGGAAATGGGTGAACAACATGAAAAAGGAAGGCTTCCGAGGCGCAGAGCGGGTCTACGCATGGTCGTTTTACAGCCAAGGCACCTCAGAAGACCGGCAGGTCTCAGGCGACCTCTTCTTGGCGGAAACGCTGACTTGGTTTGGCGATGCTGCGATGGCAAACAGCCCCGCCTCGGCCAGACAAAAGGCACAACGGCTGGCGACATTGGTGCGACAACAGAAGACTTTGTTGATCTTGGATGGTGTGGAGCCCTTGCAATATCCGCTTGGCGAACCCCACAACGGATGGATGCGAGATGAAGGGGTCAAGGTCTTGTTGAAGGAATTGGCAAATAGCAACCCTGGGCTTTGCGTCGTAAGCACTCGGCAAGAAATTCGAGAACTGAAAGATGGTCTCGTCGTGCAACAACCCCTTTCTCCTTTGAGCAATGTCGCAGGAGCAGAATTGCTGGCAGCGCTTCGGGTGAATGGGCATCGAAAGGAATTGGAGACCACTGCGAAGGAATACCATGGCCATGCACTGGCGCTGACACTGCTAGGGAATCTGCTACGGGAATACCACGATGGCGATATTCGGCAACGCGATGTGATTCCACCCTTGGAAGATGAGGATGAATGGGGAAGCCATGCGAAGCGGGTGCTTGCTTCTTACGCCAAGTTGCTCGAAGGAAAGCCTGAATTGGGCATCTTGCGCATGATGAGTCTCTTTGACCGCCCCGCGGATATCGCAGTAGTGAATGAATTGCGCAAAGGCCCTGCGATTCCTGCCATCACCGAGACTTTGATGGGATTGAACGAGATGGAATGGAAACGCGCTTGCAAGCATTTGCGTGACTTGGGTTTGATCGAAAAAGGGGATCAATTGGATTGCCATCCATTGATTCGGGAGCATTTTGCTTTGGAGCTTTCTCTGGAATATGCAGATGCTTGGAAAAAGGCGCATCGACGGTTGTATGAGTATTACAAGGCTTTGCCAGAGAAGGAATTGCCTGATACTTTGGAGGAAATGGAGCCGCTTTATCGGGCTGTGCGGCATGGGTGCAAGGCTGGGTTGTATCAAGAGGCCTTGAAAGAGATATATGAAAATCGAATTAATCGAGACAAGGCGTTTTACTCATGGCGCATGCTTGGAGCATTCAGCTCTGATATTGCTGCGTTGTCAGTTTTTTTTAAGGAGCCATGGAGCAAAATACACTCTTCAATTGATCATGATAGCAAATGCTATTTGTTAATTGAAGCCGGCCTTTGCCTGAGAGCTCTCGGGCGATTGGAAGAATCAATGAAACCAATGAAAGCATCTGCAAATCTTTCTGTCGAGCTTCGATCCTGGACAAAGGCAGCACAATCGTTATGTTATTTGAGCGACAGTCACCTCATCTGCGGAAGAATTGAGGAAGCGATCCATGTAGCGTTTGAAGCAGAAAACAACGCTAAACAAGCCGAAGCTGAATCTAAAATTATCATTTCTAAAGCGCTCAAAGGGCATGCACTTCACCAAGCTGGAAAGGTTGACGAAGCGATCCATGAAGCGTATGAAGCAGAAAACAACGCTGAACAACGCGAAGCTAAATCTAAAATTATCATTTCTAAAGCGCTCAAAGGGCATGCACATCACCAAGCTGGAAAGGTTGACGAAGCAGAAGCTCTTTTCCGCGAAGCTGAGGAGATCCTAGTTCAAATAGAGCCGAATAATCCGAAGTTGTACTCATTGGAGGGCTATCAGTTTTGTGAGCTTCTATTTGGGAAAGGGAATTGGGAGGAGGCGAAAGAACGGGCGCAATACGCCTTGAAGATTTCCCAATGCAATGTGTGGTTACTCAGCATTGCCCTCCACCAACTAAACCTCGGCAAAGCAACCCATCTCCAAACTTTAGCCGAAGGCTCAAGGAACTTCTCGGCTGCCCTTTCCTTTCTCAACGAAGCCTTAGATGGCTTGAAAAAAGCTGGACAAATCCAACATCTTCCGAATGGCCTCCTAGCTAGGGCAGCCCTCCTCCGCGACATGAAAGAATACGACAAAGCGCAAACCGACCTAGACGAAGTCCTAGAAATCGCTGCCCCCGAGATGCGCCTCCACCTCACCGACTACCACCTAGAATCCGCCCGGCTCTGCCTGGCCATAGGCGGCAAGCACCCAGAAGCCCAAGACCACTACAAGAAAGCCAAAAAGCTGATCGAGGAGACAGGCTACCACCGCCGGGACAAGGAGCTGGAGGAGATTCGAGTGAAGCTAGCAAGTCCCTAATTCGAGCAAAATCCGATATTGTGATCGTCCTGAAGGGCCGCTTCATTGATTGTAAACATCTTAGGATCGCGAAATTGCAATCGTTCCTGAAATCCATATTTTTTCAACCCCAAAGCCAAGCAGACACCTTTCCCGGATCAAACATTACCTCACTTCAATTCCACTCAAGACCGACAAAAACGGGGATAGTCAAGTCCTTTTCTCATTCGTAAGCATCATCTGGTTTTCCCGCTGAATCCAAAACGATCTGATTGAAGTTTTGCTCGATTTCCTCCAAAGCAGGATGGTCAAGGCGAATCAGGATGGATGCCAAAATTGAGATTCTGCCAATTGGGATTTCCGCATCAAACTTTCGGAAGGCATCCCTTCCAAACTCATTGTACCAGGTATCGAACTTCCTTTGCCTTCCACGGCCCTTGCCATCAGAGCTATCGTACATGAAAAAAATGATTGAGCGGGGCAGTCTTTGGCATCGTTGCTTGACGATTGACACAATTGCCGGCTTGACCTCAGGATCAACGGGAATCCGTTGAACAAGATTCTCGATTTGAAAGGAAAATACGACAACATCTCGTGAAAAGCTCCAATTGGGCGAAAAATAACCAGCGCCGTCTCCAAAAGTTGCTCGGTATTGAATGCCATTTGAAGTCGTGAATGCGTAGGCTACATCGTCTACAGAAACAATTTCAAGCATTCTTCGCCAATTTTACCCCCTTCGCTTCCAACTCCTCCCGCGAGATTTCCCCGCGGAGGAAGGCATCGAGCCATTTCTTGTCCTCAAGCATTTTGGGCATCACGCGTGCCAACTCAGAATTTGGATGTGCCTTGACCACTTTCATGTCCTTGATATTGAATCAGTTCTCTCAAAAATAAGGAATTTCCAGAATATCTATTCGAAGATCACCATTTTTTCAAGGTCGAGGCATCGCAGGGGCCTGTCAGAACTTCGGATAACGATCTACATCTCCCGGAGTTGATCGACAAGATCCTCAAGCCATGCCGTCAAACGCACGATGCAGATAGGCAATATTCGCGCCCAGACGAAATACTTGCAAATGCAATAAACTCCGAAGGTGCCCATAGGCCCAAAATGCAATGCCTGATGCCCATTTGGGAATGACCAGAACTACCCGAAAAGCAACATTCGGCCCAGCCCCCCCCAAAAAAAAACAGCGAGAGGTCACCCCCTCGCCGCCGTTATCTTGATCTGCAAGCCGCGCCTACCGCGTCTTGCACTTAAAATCGACCTCGTGAAACTTGCCGTCGCTGGAGTAGTATTCCAGGAAGCAGTGTACGGTGAGCTTTTCCTCGGGGATGTGCATCACGCCCTTGACTTCGCCGGTTTTGTCGACGTCGTAGTCGTCTTGCATCCAGGCGATGCCGAGCTTCTTCACTTTGATGTGGATTTTGGAGTTGGGCTTGATGCCTGTGGCCTCGAGCCACACGGTGTCGTCGCGCTCAAATGTGACTTCTGAGTCTGGGACGATCTGCTTGCCGTCGATCTTCACGACCGCTTCATCTCCCGGCGCAGCTGTGAAGCCGCTTGCAAGGAAATAGACCAGCAACAGGGACAAAACTTTGATGAACTGCTTTTTCATATCGACCTCCGCTTTTCTTTAGGTATACAGTGATACGATAAAGAACAGCAAACATCCGGCCAAATCGAAATCTAATGTGCGGCCGATCTTACGCCTCAATAGGCGCGCTCGCTGCTGCCCTCGACGTAGTTGATGAAAGCTTGGTTCACGACCCGATTGCCGCCCGGGGTGGGGTAATTGCCCGAAAAATACCAGTCGCCCAGGTGGTTGGGGATGGCCTTGGGCAGATTCGCAAGGGGCTGGAATACGATCTCGACCTTACAGGCGATGCCCTCGGGCTTGAGCAAATCCGAGATTTTGCGGGAGATTTCGTCCTCACTGAACTGGTCGTAGATCGCCTTGACGGCGTTGCGGGTCTCGAGGAGGCCCTGCTGCTTCATCGCCAGGCACTCGCGGTACACTTGGTGCACGATGCCGTGCATGCCCCGGTCGTTGAGCAGGGCGATGGCTGCCTGGAAGGCCACAAAACGCCCGATTTGGCTCATGTCGATGCCATAGCAGTCGGGGTAGCGGATCTGTGGCGCCGAGGAGACGATCACGATTTTCTTGGGCTTGAGACGGCTCAGGATGCCGATGATGCTTTTCTTGAGGGTGGTGCCGCGCACGATGGAGTCGTCGATCACGACGAGATTGTCCTTGCCGGGCGTGATCGTGCCTTGCGTGATGTCATACACGTGGGCGACCAGGTCGTCGCGCGTGCTGTCGTCGGTGATGAATGTGCGCAGCTTGGCGTCCTTGAGCACGACCTTCTCCACACGGGGGCGCTCGCTCAGCACCTCGACGAGTTGTGCGTCGGTCGCGCGGCCGTTGAGCTCGCGGATCTTGCGGATCTTCTCGTTGATCATGTGGGTCTCCACGCCCTTGAGCATTCCCCAAAATGCCATCTCGGCGGTGTTGGGGATGTAGGCAAATACCGTGTGGGCCAGATCATGGTTCACGGCCTCGAGGATCTTGGGCACGAGCAGGTCACCGAGGGCGAGGCGCTCGCGGTAGATGTCGGGATCGTTGCCACGGGAGAAGTAGATGCGTTCAAAGGAGCAGCTCTTCTTCTCGCCAGGCTCTGTGAATGCTTTTTCGCTCACGGTGCCATTGGCCTTGACGGAGACGACGTGGCCGGGGCTGATCTCCTTGATCTTGTCGTAATCGATGCCAAAGACGGTGGCGATGGCCGGCCGCTCAGAGGCGATCACGACATATTCGTCGCACTTATAATAATAGGCGGGGCGGATGCCGTTGGGGTCGCGGGCCACGAAGGCGTCGCCGCAACCGATGAGGCCGCCCATGGTATAGCCGCCGTCCCAGCGCTTGGCTGCCCGCTGCAAGATGCGGCGGATGTCCAGTTCCTCGGCGATGCCCCGTGAGGCATCGCGGTTGCTCTTGCCCTCTGCACGAAATTTGTCGAAGATGCTTTGATTTTCCTGGTCCAGGAAGTGGCCGATCCTCTCCAGCACCGTCTCGGTGTCGCTCAGGTAGCGTGGGTGTTGGCCCAGCTCGACGAGGTATTGGAAAAGCTCATCGACATTGGTGAGGTTGAAGTTGCCGGCGACGGTGAGCGTGCGGCTGCGCCAGTTGTTGCTGCGCACCACGGGGTGGCAGGCGTCGATGGTGTTGTCGCCATGGGTGCCGTAGCGCAGGTGGCCGAGCAACAATTCGCCCGAGAACCCAAAATGTTCATGCAACAGCTCAGGATCCTTCTCGATGCCGGGATATTTCTGGCTCAGCACCTTCATCTCGGCATGGATCTCATTGAAGAGCGCCTGCCACGACGAGGAGGAATTGTTGCGCTTGCGGATGAGGTAGGGTTGCCCCGCCGGGCTGTGGATTTTGAGGGATGCTAGGCCCGCGCCATCTTGGCCGCGGTTGTGCTGCTTTTCCATCAGGAGGTACATCTTGTTCAGGCCCCAGAGTGGCGAACCATACTTCTCCTGGTAGTATTTGAGCGGCTTGAGCAGGCGAATCAGGCCTACTCCACACTCGTGCTTAATTGCGTCAGACACTTTTGTCCCTCTAAATCAGGTAACTAATTCTAACCAAACCACAAAATTAACGCATTGTTTGCAAAGGCTTTGGAGGGAATTCTCAACACTGCAAAGATTTGTTGGGGATAGTGGTCATTGCATCCCAAACAACCGATCTGGTGCATTCTCCCGGTGGCAGCCCATGCAGTTGGAGATCAGGCCCTGCGCGATCACCTTGTCCTCATTCATCGACACAATCCCATAGACCCAGCCTGCATCCGTCTGTATCCCCTTGCGGTCGGTGCGAAACATCACATACAGGTCGTCGGCCTCCCCCTCGCGGTACCACTTGCCGTCGGCACCGAGTGCAGCTTGTTTGTCGGAGTGTGGCTGCGCCTCGTCGAGCGGCACGGGTTGGTAGGTCGCCTTCACGATCACTTGGTTTTCGGGCTGCGACTTTGCGGGGGCCAATGCGTATTCGAGCTTGTCCTTCACAAAGAGGCGGTACAATGCCCGGCCATGGGTTTCCATGTCCTCGCTTTTGCTCTCCCGCAAGCGCTGTTGAACCTGAAAGATCGAGTCGCGGTTGAACATCGTGTCCTTGTAGGCGACCGGGTAGGGGTCGTCGGCATAAGGCTGCACCGGCGCGACGCAGTCGGTGAGCTTCCAAAAAATGCGGTCGTCCACCATCGGGTATTCGTGCAGCTCATGCTTGATCGTGAGCAGGCGCTCTTGGATCCACGCGCTCTCCTCGGCCGTGGGGGCGTATGGCTGCTCCGCCTCGCGGATGGTCTTGGCGCAGGCGGCGGCGAGGAGGAGGAAGGCAAACGCGAGGAGGGCGAGTTTTGGTTTCATGGATTTAAGGTAAGGCACAAAAAGCCAGCAGACAAGACGCGCGATTTCCCAGCCACCCAAAACGCAGCCACAATTGGAAAATTATTGCTGGCAAATCAATGTTTCGAACTGGCGGACTTGGTCCGCGAGTCTTGAAAATCTTTATCTTTAGCCAAAATCAAGGACATGCGGAAACAAATACGCTTGGCCGCACTATGCTGTGGCTTGTTGTATGCTGGCTGTGGCAGTGGCAACCAAACTTCTCCCTATTCACATGCCGGAATGGATTCCGTCTTGAGCAAGCAAGTTTTGCTAGCCAATGACGCTATCTTCACCGATGAGAGATTGTTGGCCCGCGGGTGTGCCTTTTTGATCCAAGATGAAAACCAAGTTTGGGCAGTGACCGGAAGGCCTTGGCAGCAGGGCGATACAAGCGCGGTCATCTCAAATCAGCAGTTGCGTGGCACGATCCAATCATGGCGCTTGTATCCGCGTGGCCCTCTTGATATCCCCAAGGATACGATCGAGGTGAGGTATGACAGCTCCCAAAGCACCGCCTACAAGGAGGATATCCTCGTTTTGAAGGCGCCAAGCCGTCCCACAGGGTTTGCTGCCTTGAAGCCGCAATTTGAGTTGCCCATCGAGGACGACACGCTCTTTTTGATCGGCTGTCCGCTGGATGAGCCTGGTTGCAGACAAAAGGTCTACCCGATGATTTTCCAGAAATACACTGCCAAGTGGTCCATCTTGACGTTTCTTTTGCTGGACGAAGTGAACACAAATGGGTTTGGTGGTGCACCAATTGTGAATCGGCAGGGGGAAGTGGTCGCATTGCTCACAGGCGGAGGCAAATTTGCGGACTTGGAAATCGTACGAGCTACGCACATCAAGGCCATCAAGCAGCCATATCGATAGACTGTGCAGGGCTTTCTGCAGCCGCCTGTGGGAACAATGAATCGCCGTGACGAGCAGCTTGGGGCCGGCGGGACGATGGGATTTTCAGAACAGCCTTGGGTCGAAGAATTCGTGTGGTGACAAGGCTAAATTTGCTGCTTTGATCGGCATATCAGTCACGTAATCCGAA
>JANMIM010000281.1:0-4194 GCA_031375795.1 Bacteroidota bacterium | reverse complement strand
CCGTCTTGGAAAACCATCCCCTTGCCAAGCAAGCGGCCTTGCGTGGACAGACAGGCGCCCAATACCTGCGCGTGGCGCGGGGAGCGTTTGATCCGTACTTGGCGGCCGGTTGGGATGCCAAGCAATTTGGCGGCAAGAACTACTGGCAGGTGTTGGAAACCAGCGTGCGGGTGCCGACCTGGTTTGGCACCGAGCTCTATGCAGGTTTCAACTCCGCGACGGGCGACTACCTCGATGAGAGCCAGTACCTTCCCAAGAACGGGCAGGCTGCGATCGGCGTGGAAATCAACCTCGGGCGCGGGCTGTTCATCGACCAGCGCAGGGCCGACCTGCGCAAAGCAGCGATCTATGCGCAGTCCACACTGGTGGAGCAGCGCATCCTCTTGCTGGATTTGATCCAGGAGGCCACGGCAGCCTACTGGAATTGGTGGCTCGCATTTGCCAACAAGCAGACCTATATCGAGGCCCTGGACCTGGCCCAAGTGCGCTTCGAGGCCGTGAGAGGCAGCTACGAACGCGGGGAAAATCCGGCAATTGACACCTTGGAGTCCTATTTGCAAGTGCAAAACCGCGAATTGAACCTCAACGAAGCCGATGTGGACCTCACCAAGACGAGCCGCGTCCTCAACAATTACCTCTGGGATCCCGAAGGTCGACCCGTGGAATTCTCGGCAGTGCTCAGACCACAGCCGATTCAAGACAAAGATTCATACGACTTGCCGACCCCGCCCGACGAAGTGCTGGACAGCCTGCTGGAGGCGCATCCAGATATGCTGTATTACCAGTATCAAGAAGATCAACTGGTGATCGAGGAGCGCTGGCGCAAGGAGCAACTGAAACCCGAGCTCGCCTTCAAGTACCAAGCGCTGACGGCCGCGCCGGCAGGCAATGGCATCCTGGGCGGTCTCTCCCCTGCCGACAACTTGAAATATGGGCTGAAATTCAGCTTTCCACTCTTTTTGCGCAAGCAGCGTGGCTACTTGCAACTCACCCGCATGCAGATCCAAGACGTACAATTGCAGCAAGACCGCAAGCAGGTCGAGATCCGCAACAAGGTCGGAGCGCTCGGTCAGCAGATGACAGCCACCGCGGCCCAAGTGGTGCTCTACAGGGAAATGGTCGCCAATTATTTGCGGTTGGTGAATGCAGAGACCGAGCGCTTCCAGCTCGGCGAAAGCTCCATCTTCTTGATCAACAGCCGTGAGCAAAAACTCATCGAGGCAGAGCTGAAGCTCAACGAGCTACAAGCCAAGGTGCCCAAGCTGCTTGGCGAGGTCAATCGTGCATCTGGGGGATATTGGATCGGGCAATAGGTCTGTTCCAAGCGATTTGAGCGTGTATCAATTTAGGGTTTCGACAAGGCTGATTTTTCCGAACCCAACAATAGTTTCAATCATGTCACCGGTGTGATTTCGCCCTTTCAGGGCTATGAATGCTGGGGTGTGCTCACAGCGTAGGGCTCTGCCCTACGCTTACAGATATCGCCCATTCAGGGCAGTAGGGTAGCCTACTAGCCCTGAAAGGGCGAAATCTGTCAGCAATGGGCGAAGCCCATTGCCAAAACGCCCAAAACGATGGAGCCCTGAAAGGGCGCGATCAAAAGGCGAAATTTTAGCCTTGTCGAGACACTACAGGAGCCGGCCCCGATCAAAGGTCGGGACATGGCCTCGACCAGTTGCATCTGGCGTAAGCAGTAGCAATCACCGATTTTGTACGTTTTTGGCCGGAGGCAAAGGGTCATTCGTCCGTCGGCAAGATGCCTTGGACTCAGCGATTTTTAATCGTCAGCACTAATTTGTTACACACTCGGTCGATTTCCAGCGACGGCAATCCATAATGGGGCCTTCACAACTGACGCGTAGCGGGCAATCATCGGAATAGGATCAGATCGACTCGACGGAGACCACGCCCGGCACCATGCGTGTGAGCAGGCCCTCGATTCCCATTTTGAGGGTCATCGTGGAGGATGGGCAGCCCGAGCAGGCACCTTGCATCTTGAGCCGCACGACGCCGTCGATGAAACTCTCGAAGATCACGTCGCCGCCGTCCATGGCCACTGCCGGCCTGATGTTGTCCTCCAACAATTGCTTGATGCGCCGCACCGTCTCATCCTCGTCGGCCGGGGCGGCCTCCTCTGCCTCGTCGGCACCATTGACCGCTGCAAGGCCAGATTCCAAAAAGGCAGCAATGGCCTTCTTGATCGGCGGGATCGCTGTCTCCCAGGCAGTTGCGCCATCCTTGCTCACGGAGACAAAATTGCCGCTGATGAAAACCGATTTCACAAACTCAAGTTCAAAAACCTGCTTTGCCAGCGGTGACTCCAAGGCGGCCGAAGGGTCGCCAAAATCAGCGCTGCCCTTGCGGAGCAAAATTTTCTGTGTGACAAACTTGAGCGTCGATGGGTTTGGGGTAATCTCGGTATAAATCATCGTATCAGTCGTAATTTTCAATAAAATAGCCAATTTCAGGAAGGAAAACACTTCCGTCAAGCAATGGCCGAACGATAGGAATGAACCCATGGGAGCCACGAAATGTTTTGGATTCAATTCCCACGCGCAAATTTTCTTGTAAAACGCGAAAGAAACTATATATTTGTTACACGAGATATTAAAACGAAGGCAGAGAAGTGGATAATTCCAACAACAACAGAGCGGAGGTTTACTCTACCAAGATTCGTGCTGGCAAGCGCACCTACTTTTTTGATGTGAAGGAAACGCGGGCGAGCGATTACTACATCACGATCACCGAAAGCAAGCGTCGGTTTTCTGGCGAAGGCTATGACAAGCACAAGATCTTCCTGTACAAGGAAGATTTCAACAAGTTCATGTCTTGCCTCAACGACACGATCGACCATGTGAAGACCAATCTGATGCCCGATTACAACTACGACGAGTTTGACCGCGAGCAGCACTATGACGATCACGAGGAGGACGACGATGTGCCGCGCATCGCAGCCGAGCCGCGTGCCCCCTACGGCAATCAGCCCGGGCACAAGGACGATGTGAGTACACGCTGGGACGACTGATCCCTTCAGGAATATAAAAACGGAAATGTACAGGTTGCTGCAAAGCCTGTACATTTTTGCTATTTTTGCAGCCTGTTTCAGGGCTGTGGCATTGGCCAAACCCTGCATTTTCATACTCAATACGCTTAATACGTCTCCATGGGCTTCAAATGCGGCATCGTTGGCCTACCCAACGTCGGTAAATCCACCCTGTTCAACTCGCTTTCCAGCGCCAAGGCAGAGGCAGCAAACTTCCCTTTTTGCACGATCGAGCCCAATATCGGGATGGTTTCTGTCCCTGATCCACGGCTGGACAAACTCATCGAGATCGTGCAACCCAAGGCAGTGCAGCCTGCGGTCGTGAAAATCGTGGACATTGCGGGCCTGGTCAAGGGCGCTAGCCGCGGCGAGGGCCTCGGCAACCAATTCCTCGGCAACATCCTCGAGTGCCAGGCCATCATCCACGTGTTGCGCTGCTTTGAAAATGAAAACATCATCCACGTCGAGGGTTCGGTCGATCCGATTCGCGACAAGGACATCATCGACCTCGAGTTGCAGTTCAAGGACCTGGACCTGCTGGAAAAGCGGCTCGAAAGGGTGCAAAAACTCACCAAGGGCGGCAACAAAGAAGCCCTCAAGCAGGTAGAGATCGTGAAATCGATCATCGCCCACATACAGCAAGGCGAAAACGCTCGCACACTCGACCTCTCCCCGGAAGACTGGGAAGTCGTGGACGACATCGGCCTCATCACCAGAAAGCCGGTGCTCTACTGCTGCAACGTGAATGAGGCCGACATGGTCGCGGGCAATGCATTTGTGGAGGCCGTTCGCGTGGCCGCAGCCAAAGAGGGCTCGGAGGTCATGACGATCTGCGCGGCATTTGAGGAGGAATTGGGCATGTTTGACGATCTCGAGGAGCGCAAGGCATTTTTGGAAGATGCGGGACTCACGGAGCCGAGTTTGAATGTGCTCATTCGCAAGGCTTACCACATGCTGGACCTGCAGACCTACTTCACGGCAGGTGTGAAGGAAGTGCGTGCCTGGACGATCCACAAGGGCATGAAGGCCCCGCAGGCCGCCGGCGTGATCCACACCGACTTTGAAAAAGGCTTCATCCGCGCCGAGGTGATCAAGTACCAGGACTACGTGCAATTCAAGTCTGAATCTGCCGTCAAGGAAGCTGGGAAAAT
>JANMIM010000267.1:0-1405 GCA_031375795.1 Bacteroidota bacterium | reverse complement strand
GCATCCGCCTCAACATCGTCAAGGGAACCCTCAAACCCGAGGACTTGCAAGTCTATTTTTTGGAAAGTGAAGAATCCGACACAGCCGTTCACAAGATCACATTCGCCAAGAATGGCCAAATTTTAGGTGCACCAGAGAGTTTCTTCACAACCTATGAAATGGATGTGATGGAGATTGCTATCAATGCGGTTGGGGAATGAGAAACGACATTTTCATCGATAACAATATTGCGAAGAGCTTCTCTACGCCATTGGATCCGGAGTACATCAAGCTCATAGCGTGGCTCAGGAAACGAAATGCGGATGCTCCACAAAAGGATGCTTTCTTGGTATTGTCCAACAAGCTGATCGGTGAATACCATCGCTCCAACCTCCACAGTTCCGCTGCATCCAATATCCTCACTTTGGTGAGCATACTCACAAAACAGGGGCGCATCCACAAAATCTCCAACGAATCGATCAAGGCATTCCAACAAAAGCATTTCACTAAGGCCGTAGAAAGGCGCCTCAGAAGCAACCACGAAGACCGCGGCCATATTCCCGTCATCCTTTTGTCTGACCGGAAATTTGCGCTAGCGATCGACCAAAACTTCTGCAAGGACCTCCAATCGTTTCCAAAACATAAAGCCCGTGTGGAATCCCGTCCTGAAAGCCTGCCGTACTCAGAAGATTGGTCTCATAAGTAGCGTTTGATATACCCAAAATGTAAAGTGCCTCGCAAACAACCATCTGTCTACGAGGCACTTTAAATCATTCAATTCAAGCTTCCGATTACTCCCCGTCCTTCCCGGAGATCGACTTGCGCATCTCGGTGTCGGCTTGCATGTTGCGGAGCTTGTAGTAGTCCATCACGCCCAGGTTGCCGCTGCGGAAGGCCTCGGCGATGGCCAATGGAATCTCTGCCTCGGCGGCAATCACCTTGGCACGCATTTCCTGCGCCAATGCGATGAACTCCTGCTCCTGCGCGACGGCGAGTGCGCGGCGTTCCTCGGCCTTGGCGTTGGCGACCTTGAGGTCGGCCTCGGCTTGGTCGGTCTGCAACTTGGCGCCGATGTTTTCACCGATGTCGATGTCTGCGATGTCGATCGAGAGGATCGCGTAGGCGGTGCCGCTGTCGAGGCCCTTTTCAAGGACCTTCTTGGAGATCATATCGGGATTCTCGAGCACCATCTTGTGGTTGTCGGCCGAGCCGATGGTCGTGACGACACCCTCGCCGACACGTGCCAGGATGGTCTCCTCGCCGGCACCGCCGACGAGGCGGTGAATGTCGGCGCGAACGGTGATCCTGGTCTTGGCGATGAGTTGGATGCCGTCCTTGGCCACGGCGGCCACAGGGGGACAGTTGATCACGCGGGGCGTGACCGAGTCATGCACTGCGCGGTACACGTCGCGACCTGCGAGGTCGA
>JANMIM010000254.1:0-3063 GCA_031375795.1 Bacteroidota bacterium | reverse complement strand
CCTTGCTTGATCTGTGTGGGGATCGAATCTGAGGTCATACCCATGGTACGCGGCCCAAAAACGTAGATTTCAGAGGCGATCCAGACTTTGTTGCCAAAGTTGTAGCTGCCCCAGATGTCGACTTTGGTGCCGGGCATGTTGAAGTTGTAGGCCACATTGCTGGTCTTGAAGCTGCGGAAGTCGGCTTTGATGCCTGCCCTGACCTTGTCGTTTTTGTTGAAGGTAATCCCGAGTTCGGCGCCCGATTGCACGAAGTTGCTGTCGTAGAGCATCTGGAAATAGGCGGCATTCTCGGGGTTGAAATAGATCAACTGGTCCTTCACTTTCTTGGTGTAGACGCGGGCCGAGTAGGTGAAATACTTGGCGAGCTGCCCATCGACCCCGATGTAGACGTTCATGGCGTCGCGCATCGGGCGAATGTCGGGCAAGCGGTTGATGTAGCGGTTTTGATCGATGAGATCATAGTATTTCAGGTAGTGCATTTCCCCGACCAAGCCTGCGGCCAGGCTCAGCTTTTCAGGAATCACCTGGTACTGCGCGCGCAAGACGGGATAGGCCGTGAACTTGCTCGTCGAGTCGGTGAATGAGTTCACCTTGATGCCGCCCTGGACATTCAGTCCTTCCAACTTAAAGGTGACGGTCGGCGTCACGTCCAAGAAAAACCGGCTTTGCTGCAACGTGTCAAAGGTGCTGTTGCTGAAGGTAAGCTCACTGTTGATGTCAGCCCCAAACATGTCTGTGATCTTCCAATTGAGCTTGGGTAGCAGCGAAACGTGGAGGTCCTTGTCTTTCCAGCGGTCAAAATACCCTTGGAAACGCAGCCCTACATCGTAATTCACACCCTCTGGATTGTAGTTCTTGAGCACGGCGACATCTGCCTGCACCTTTGTGAAGGTATTGCGAATGCTGTCTTTCTTCTCAGGATTGAGATTGACGAGGGTGTCGGCAAAGTAGAAGTAGTTGGAGTTCTTGATGCGCACGCTGCCTCGGAATGTATTTTCCTTGGTGTAGTATTCGCCATAAGCCCCCCCCTCGTCATCGCGCCATTCGGCATAGTCCACATAACCCTTACTGCTGCTGGCGTGCGAGAAATCGAGGCCCACGCGGCCATCGACATTGCGGCCCGAGTTGAGGAAGATCTTGGCGTAGGGCGATGCAAACCGGCCAACGCTGAGCTTGATCAAATTGTTTTGCAAGTCGTCCATCGGCGGCTTGGGCGGTTGCGGAAGCTTGGGATCGAGCGGATCATAGGTCGTCGGCGCCTTGATCTGCTTCTCCTCGTAGGTCATTTCCTTGGTTTCGATCTTGTTGTCGATGGGTGTCACCTGCTCCTCGGGCTTCTCCATATTGCCCATGTTGGGGACCCAGTCGCCCGTCATGTTCATCGTGTCCAACTTGATTCCCCCCTGAGCCTTCAAACCGGTAGACAGCGCCACTGCAAGACCTAGCAGGCAGATGGCATGGATCATCAGCTTTCTCATCACTTGTTCTCCTCGATCAAATCTTCAACCTTGCCTTTGAGCTCCTCGCCTCCCTCAGGGGCGGGCGCGCCACCCTCACGCATGCGGTGGGCGGCTTTGAGTTCGTCGAGCCGCTTCTCGGCCTGCTGCAAAATGTCTGGATACTCGTTGGTGGGCTTGAGCTTGCTCACGATGCTCTCCAGTGTGCCTTCTGCTTGGAAGTTGTCGTTGAGTGCGACGTAGTCCTCCGCCAATACGAGAAAAGCCTTGGCTTTCCAGTAGTTGTAGGCATTGTATTTTTCGTTGAAGGCCAGCGCAGTCTCCTTGCTCTTCTCGAAGTTTTTCTGGTCGTAGTAGATCCGCGCCATGTAATACTGGCTCTCCGCGCCAAATGTATTCTTGTTGGCGGCCTCGATGTCCACAAAGACCTTGAGGGCCTCCTCGTGGTGATTGAGGAAATAGTCGCAGACGGCGATCTTCACGTGTGATTTCGTGCGGGAATAGTCGGTGGTGTTGGCGTCATTGTAGATCGCAAGGAGCTCGGTCTTGGCGGCGTTGTAGTCCTCGTTGGCGAGGTCTACTTCGGCCTTGCCAAACTGTGCGGCGAGGCGGTCCTCGACGCGCGTGCTCTTGTCTTGCATGGCGTTGTACAACTCCATGGCCACCAGCTTGTTGCCCTTTGCAAATTGGATGTCGGCCGCCGCCTTGAGTGCCTTCACGGCAAAGTCGTTGGGGATGCCCGACTTGTACACAAACTCGTAGTCGATGAGGGCATCGTCTTTGCGGCCAGTCTTCTCATAGCCTTGGCCTCGGTAGTAGTGGGCTTGGAAGATGTACTTGCCGCTGGGGAAGTCCTTGAGGTACTGGGTGTAACGCTCGCCCGCCGAACCGTAGTTCTCACCAAAGAAGCGCTGGTCGGCGATCTCGATGGCGAGCTCCTCGGTGCGGTCGGTGCCGACATCGGTATTTTGCAGCGGGCACTTGGCCCTCGATTGCCGCTCGGCCTCGTCGTAGTCTTCGGGACTCAAAAGCTCTGCCAGGTTGGTCAGCGCCGTCGTGCGTGCGCTCTCGTCGTAACAATGCTCGTTTGCGGCCAGCTCAAACCAGTAGGTGGCCTTTTGGGTATTGCCAGACTTGCCCTCGGCAATCGCCAGAACGATGATGGCCCGCGGCATGAATTTACTGTCGGAGTGGTCCTTGACGATGATTTGGGCGTATTTGGCGGCGTTTTTGGAGTCGTCCAACCATCCAAGGTAGGTTTCTGCGCAGGTGACGAGCGCCTGCTCACGGTAGACCGACTTTTGGTGATTCATGGCCAGCATGGCCATGGCCTCGGCACCGCGCTTGTAGTCTGCCTGCCGAATGTAAACCAAGCCGATCTGGAACAAGGCATAGTCCATGTCCTTGCCATTGAAGTCCTTGACCTGCTGGGAGTAGCGCAGGGCGCCGGCCAAGCTCTTGCGCGCAAATTCGCAGTCACCGGCACGCAGCAGGGCATCCACATATTCCTCGCGGTTCTTGTCTCGATCAGCCAAGCCGATGAATTTCTCGAAACCCTTGCCGGCCTCCTCAAAGTCCTTTTGCTTTAGGCGGCACCAACAAG
>JANMIM010000253.1:0-7839 GCA_031375795.1 Bacteroidota bacterium | reverse complement strand
AGTTGAACGCCTGCTGGAAGGTGTTGCTGTACCCGTCGGCCTTGGCGGCGGGATTGAGCAACTCGCTGTTGTAGGGCGCCTTGGCGTTGAGGATGCTCAGGGCCATCTGCACGGGCGAGGGCATGTTGGCGGATTCGACGTCGCTGGCCATGGCACCTGCCGTGGCGGCCGCGAGGCTGTCGAGGTCGTCGCTCGTGTTGGTGGATGCACTCCTACCGCAACCCGTCCAGAGGACCGTCGCGCAGAGCACCATCCAAAACACAAGCACTAGAGGGGTTTTGAGAATGCGCATGTGAAATATCAAGTTGTGAGGCCAAGATAGCGAATGTGTGGAGGGAATGCAAATTTTGGGGGAATACCTGCTGGGCAATTGAGTGAATCGTGCGAGCGGCTCGGACTTGTCGGAGCACGCTCATCCGACACGAGCCCCAGGCCCTACCACAGCCATTCTTCCCAACAATTCCGGCAGTGATCGGTTATTGCCCCAAACATGAACTCCGATCCCCATGAAAATCGCCCTCCACTGGCACCGCCGCGACTTGCGGCTCGAAGACAACGCTGCCCTCTACCACGCCTTGCGCAGCGGCTACCCGGTGCTGCCGCTCTTCATCTTTGACGAGGACATCCTGGGCAAATTGCAGGATCGGGCCGATGCACGCGTGACGTTCATCCACGACCATGTGGGTGCCTTGCAGGCGCAGTTGCAGGCACTCGGGAGCACCCTTGTGGTGCGTCATGGGCGTGCGCAGGAGGTTTTGGAGCAGCTTTTGGGTGAATACGAAATCGCGGCGGTCTACACCAACCGCGACTACGAGCCCTCGGCGATGGCGCGCGACGCTGCTGTGGCGGAATTGCTGGGCAAACACAATATTCCCCTGCACAGCTACAAAGACCAGATCATTTTTGAGGGCCACGAGGTCTTGAAGGACGATGGCAAGCCCTACACGGTCTTCACGCCCTACAGCAAAAAGTGGCGTACCAAGCTCGACAGCCGCCTCGAGAAAAATGGCCTTTCATTCTACCTCAAATCGTATCCGACAGAAAAATATTACGGTCAATTCTTGCAAACCCCAGCCTTGCCTATTCCGACTTTGCAAGACATCGGATTCACGCGCAGCAAGATTCAGTTTCCCAGCAAAACCGTGGCGATGGGACTGATCAAGGCCTACGATCAGACCCGCGATTTTCCGGCAATCCAAGGCACCTCGCGGCTCGGCGTCCACTTTCGGTTTGGGACGATCAGCATCCGGGAAAAGGCCACAAAGGCCCAGCAACTCAATCAAACCTATCTGAATGAATTGATTTGGCGCGACTTTTATGCCCAGATTTTGCAACATTTCCCGCACGTCGCCGAGGGCCCGTTCAAAGCGCAATATGGGCACATTCAGTGGCGCAACAATGAGCTGGAGTTTGCGGCCTGGTGTGCGGGTCGCACGGGCTACCCGATCGTGGATGCGGGCATGCGCGAGCTGAATGCGACGGGCTTCATGCACAACCGCGTGCGCATGATCGTGGCGAGCTTTTTGAGCAAGCACCTGCTCATCGACTGGCGCTGGGGCGAGGCTTATTTTGCCGAAAAACTGCTCGATTTCGACCTCGCGAGCAACAATGGCGGCTGGCAATGGGCTGCAGGTTGCGGCACCGACGCGGCGCCTTACTTCAGGATCTTCAGCCCCGACGCGCAGCAAGCGCGGTTTGACGGCAAGCTCGCCTACACCCGCCACTGGGTCCCCGAACTGGGGACACCCGCCTATCCGCGCCCGATCGTGGACCACAAGCTGGCGCGCGAGCGCTGCTTGCAGGTGTACAAGGCCGCTGTGGGGCCTGAGGCGGGGGGATAATGCACCCTTGCACCGGCGCGCAAACCAAGAAACGCCAAGGGAGGCTCGCCGGGATAAGGAAAAACCCTAGCGATGCTGGTCAAACAATATCACATTTCCATCTGGATCGGTGATCATCATGTACCCCGGGCCAGTTGCCTTTTCATCCACTTCCGTGTCGATTTTGACTCCCTTGGCCTTGATCGATTTCTGGATTTCCCGCACGTCATTAAAAGGCTCGACATTCTGCCCATCTTCGTCCCAGCCGGGGTTGAAGGTGAGCATATTGCCCTCAAACATTCCTTGAAAAATTCCGATCAACGAATTTCCATTTTTCATGATCAGGTAATTGTTTTCCATGGCCCCACCCTTGACGGTAAAACCTAGGTTTTCATAAAATTCCTTTGACGCTTTGAGATCCTTCACATTCAGGCTGATGGAAAAGGCCCCCACCTTCATGTTCTCCTGACTTGCCGACGCGGTAGCCATATTTTTGGATTCACGGCTTTTGGATGCCGAACAGCTTGACAAGCATAAGAACCCGACGATTAAAAATGCAAAATATTTCATTTTAATATTGATTGAGTGATTTCACGGGAAGACATAGATCCAAGTCAAAGTGACTCCAATTGCAAACATTTTCCTTGTCCAAAAATATTCCCAATCCAGGCAGATGATCAGGCTCATGCGCGCTGTTGATCAACCAATGGTTGAATAGATAGTGTATGGCGGTAGCGACAAAGTTGAAGCCTCCCGAAACTGACACGACAGCATATTTACACGGAGGTAAAATCATTGTCTGCATATTGTGTGCCGTGACCTTGAAGTTCTTGGGAATCGTAATGCAGACCTCGTAGCGGTATTTTTCTTTTGGAGTCACTTTTGGGTCATCCAGTGACATGCCAAAAATAGTCCCCCAATCAAACAGATTTGCTTTCTTGGCCCAGCTCACAAGCTCTTCAAAGGCTTTCAAAACCACACCTTCCCGATAGGCATCGACAATCCTAATGTAGGCGATTCGCCTTTCGGGAAATTCCCTGATTTTGACAGGGAAATTGGTGACCAATTCTTCATCGCTCATGGGACAAAGGTACTGATCGAGCGGAACCAACTCTTTGCGAATCTTGCTATTTTCAATGCTCCCATGGCGCCGGTATCCACTCGGGGAAATTTCAAAATACTGCTTGAATGCGCGGGAAAGCGTGGATGGAGAGGAAAACCCGCATTCCATGGCAATGTTGAAAACCGATTGCTTGGAAAATTTCAGGAGTCGAGCGGCTTTTTCCAAGCGGGCGCGATTGGTGAAAAAATTGACCGATTCGCCCGTCACTGCAACAAAAATTCTGTGGAAATGAAAGGGAGAAAATGCTGCAACAGAAGCCAATTCCTCCAGCGAAATCGACCTGTCCAGATTGGCATTGACATAGTCGATTGCCTTGTTGATACGACGTTGATATATTTCTTTGGAATTGGTCATCGTGCAATGCCTGCAATCGTTTCCCAAAGCGCTGCAACCGTATATAGGATCCATCGCCAATAGCCCAGACACATGAAACGCCTTTTCATGAAGGCCAAGATAGGGAAAATTTCACGAACAGACTCCCTGGACGATCGCACGATGGCGTTGCTGAACCGTTTCATCCGTGGTCCAGGCTTGGTGATGTATGCCGTCTGGGAAACGTGTGGTGATGCTTGGAAATCGACGACAATTCGTTCGGTGGCAAAAGACAGCCCCAATGAGCGGCAAGTGTGGTTGGGGTGCCGACTGTCCATGCGCCTCTGGCATGGTCTGGCGCGGCAGTCTCATGGCCACGCGTCTTGTAGCTGATCGCAAGGCGGCAACCCGCACGCCGATCATTGCCAACACCAACAAGTTCTTTTGATTTTGACGGCTGAGGCGCTGCCTTTTTGGCACCGCCTTCCGCAGCCTTTTTGTCTGTATCGGCATCGTGTGTGGGCAGATTGCCTTGGCTTGCTGACATCGCGCCCCTCGCCTGCAGCGCGATCGTCGGCATTTACCCACATGATGAAAAATGCCTGCTCCGCACCCTCTCCAAAAAATCTCTTTCCATTCGCAAAACCCCCTGCTA
Organism: Bacteroidota bacterium; assembly: GCA_031375795.1. GTDB lineage: Bacteria > Bacteroidota > Bacteroidia > J057 > JADKCL01 > JADKCL01. The sequence goes on along the minus strand of JANMIM010000253.1, from coordinate 3,929 downwards.
ACTTTGCCGCTGCGCAACGAGCGCCCCAAAGATGAGCTTCCTCAGAGAAACATCGGCCTTGTTCAAGAAGGAGCTGCTCCTGGAGTGGAAGCAGAAGTATGCCCTCAACGGCATGCTGCTCTATGCGCTCAGCATGGTGTTTGTCGTGTCCATCGGCTTGCAGCGCAACCTGCCGCCCCAGGCATGGAACGTCGTGTTTTGGATCATCCTGCTCTTTGTCTCCGTGAATGCCGTCGCCAAGAGCTTCATGGGCGAGCGCACCGGGCAACTGCTCTACCTCTACAACCTGGCAGGGCCACGGGCGATCATCGTCGCCAAGATCCTGTACAATTGCCTGTTGCTCATCGGCATCTCGATGGTTACCCTCCTGTTTTACCTGTTCCTGAGCGGCACTGGCAAGATCGTGGACCCCGTGCAATATGGGGTCGTCATATTGATCGGGAGCATGGCCTTTGCCAGCAACCTCACCTTGGTGTCGGCCATCGCCTCCAAGGCCCAGAACCAGGCCACATTGCTGGCCGTGCTCAGCTTTCCCATCATGGTGCCCGAGATGCTCGTGGGCATGTCGGCCTCCAGCAAGGCCATCCAGGGACTGCCTTGGTCGGAATCCATGGGTGAAATCATCTTTTCGGCTTGTTTTGTTGTGATTATAGCTGCGGTCTCTGTTATTTTGTTCCCGTTTCTCTGGAAGGATTGAATGCATGGATAGAAGCTGGAAATCGATTGCAAGGGTGCTGCTGGGATTGACCGTCCTGGGCTGCTTCAGTTACGCCATCGTCGCGGGCCTCTCGGCGCGGATCCCCTACCAGAATCCCATGAACGAGCAGACCGCCCGCAACTTTTTCTTTCACGTGCCGCTGTGGTTTGGTGCCATGCTCATGGGCTATACCAGCGTGGTGTACAGCATCCTGTACCTGCGCAAGCAGGACATGAAATGGGACATCCGGGCGCATGAGGCCGGGCGGCTGATGCTGCTGTTTGCAATCTTGGGTTTGGCGACGGGCATCGTCTGGTCGCGGGTGACCTGGGGGGCAGGCAAGGCCGACAGCGACCCACAGGCCTGGTGGCCCTGGGACCCCAAGCAGACGAGTGCCCTCATCTGCGCACTCATCTATGCCGGCTACATGGTCTTGCGCCGCTCCTTTGACGACCCCACGCAGCGGGCAAAGGTCGCGGGGGTCTACAACATCTTTGCCGCAGCATCGATCTACCCCTTGTTTTATGTGATCCCCCGGGTCATGGGCGGTCAGCACCCCAATACCGGCAATGACCAGAGTGCGCTCAAGGGGCTCAGCTCCTCGCAGTTCTCGATATTTTGGATCGCCGTCTTGGGCGTGATCTGCCTGACGATTTGGATTTTGGACCTGCGGGTGCGGTACCGCGCGGCGCAATTGGCTTTGGAGGCCTTGGAGGATGAGGTTTAATTCGGATAGAACGTGAATGCAGTCAAGACAAATAGGATGAGCGCGTGGCGCGCGAAATGGTGGATGGCCCTGGCCATCCTGGCGATGCCCATGGCTGCGTCGGCCTTCAACAACGGCAGCCCCAATTTCCAATTGGTGGTGGCAGACAGCATGGGCAGGGCCCGTTTCGCCCAGCCGGTCGAGTTGATGGTCGAGCTCACCACAGGTCAGCTCGACGGGCAGGCCCAGTATGCCGAGACGCATGCCGTGCAGACCGACCCCAAGGGCATTGCCGCAGTGGCCATCGGCTTTGGCAAGCCCACCGACCCCAAGTATGTCTTCGACAACTTCGACGTGAGCCAGGGCGACAATTTCGTGCGGGTATCGGTGCGGGAGGCGGACGGATGGCGCCTGCTCCTGAGCAGCCAATTGCCCAATGTCGCCAAAGTGCGCAAGTGGCTGTTTGCCGACGAGAAAAGCAACACGGTGATTGCTGTCATGGTCATCGTCTGGCTGGGAATAGTCGTATATTTGCTGCTGTCGGGCCGCAACATGAGGAAGTTGGAAAAACAGGTGGCCGAGCTGAAACAGCAGCGCGGCGTTTGAGTTGATAGAATATGGACTGAAGGCGCAACGCCGGGTCCCCAAAATTGAAGTCTATGGATACCGAGAAAAATGTAAGCGATACGGTGGCTCCAGCCCAGTCGGGTGGCATGAAAACCGTGAACATCGGCTTGCTCATCGCCATCGCTGCCGTGGCGATGATCGGCCTTTCGCTGTTTGCATTCTGGGGCAATGCGTCGAGCGCCAGCCAATACAGCTCGTTTGCCGATGCCAAGAAGTCAGGTGAAAACGTGCACGTCGTCGGCAGCTGGGTCATGCAAGACCGCGCCAACTACGACAACACGCAAGACCTCTTCACCTTTTACATGAAGGACACGACCGACGCCGTGTCCATGGTCAAGTACTACGACCCGATGCCTGCCAACTTCAAGACCGCCGAGCGCATGGTCGTCGAGGGCAAGTATGAGGGCAATGCCTTTGTCGCAGACCGCATCCTCATGAAATGCCCTTCCAAGTACAACAAGGAAGCCACATTTGAAACAGCCTCGGTGCGCTAGGATGAGCGTGTACTTCTGCAACCTGGGTCCAGAATCGCCACACCGTTGTAGGTGCAGGGCATGCCCTGCCTGTTGTATGGGCAGTGTGTCCCCTGCCTGTTGTAGCGGCAGGGCATACCCTGTCCATACGGTGTCACCACATCTGGAATTCACCTTCTTTCAAGCGCACACCCATCGACAATGACAGGAGGACTCCTCGGTTCGATCTTTGCCACGCTCTCGTTTACGGGGGCATTGGTGGCCATGGTGGCCTATTTCCAGGCAGCCCAAGGCCCCGACGAGGGCCGCAATACCTGGCGGCGCATGGGCACCATCGCTTGGTTTACCCATGTGGTCAGCGTCTTTGGGGTCATCAGCACCCTCTTTTACCTCATCTACACCCACAACTACCAGTACCACTACGTCTGGAGCCATAGTTCCAACGAGTTGCCGGTCTACTACATGATTTCCTGCTTTTGGGAAGGGCAAGAGGGCAGTTTCCTCTTGTGGACGTTTTGGCACGCGGTCCTGGGCAGCATCTTTTATTTTGCCAACAAGGCTTGGCGCGACATCGTCTTGTCGATCGTGGCCAGCGTGAACCTGATCCTGGCCTCGATGATTCTGGGCGTGTATGTGCCCGAGGCCGCCGCAAAAGGCATCTTCCTGCTGGCAATCCTGCTTCCGATGGGCTACCTGCTCAGGCAGCTGCTGCGCAAGCAAGACAGCCTCGGCTCCAATGGCACCCTACAGATCGGCTCGATGTTTTGCGGCCTCTTCGCGATCGGCCTCACGCTCACCGGCAAGACGGGGTTCATGGTCGATGGCTTGGCCACCGTGACGCTGCCCGGCACTTCGCTCGGGTACACGCTGGCGTTTGGTTTTGTCTGCCTCATGGCCTTTGGGATCGTCCTCTCATCGGTGATGCACCTTGTCACCGGGGGAGGGGCGACGGCGAGCACGATTCAGCCTGCTGCAGCCGGGCTGCGCTTGGTGCTCGTGAAGCTGAACATCGGCAGGGGGCCACGCCTGCGTAAACTGTCGACCAAGGAGATTTTTTCCCACTTGGTGCTCATCTCGCTGGCCCTCGTGGTGATGTTTGCGGATTTTGGGACTTGGAAAATCGGCTCCTCGCCCTTCCTGCTCCTCAAGGATGCCTTCAAGAACGCGCCCATTTTCCAGGCCGATCCCAACTTCATGCCCTCCAATGGCAAGGGCCTCAACTCATTGCTGCAAAATTATTGGATGGTGATCCACCCGCCGACCTTGTTTTTGGGGTTTGCGTCCACGGTGATCCCATTTTCCTTTGTGATCGGCGGCCTGATCCAAGGCAAATACACGGAGTGGGTGCGTCCCTCGGCGTCGTGGATGATCTTCTCGGTGGCCATCTTGGGCGTGGGCATCATCATGGGCGGATACTGGGCCTATG
>JANMIM010000248.1:0-17400 GCA_031375795.1 Bacteroidota bacterium | reverse complement strand
GCTTGCTTGCCCAAAGTGCCTTTTCCCAGGAACCGCCCTCGATTCCAAGGGATGAGCATGAGCCCGTCAAAAACATTGTGAAGCTGAGCCCCTTTCATTTTGCCGAGGGTACCTTTCTGCTCAGTTATGAGCGCATGTTTGGCGAGCAAAAGAGTAGCCTCATGCTCAGTTTGGGCCTGCATTCCAAGACCGGTCGCAACCAGACCTCTGGTGCCGCTACCCCAGAGTTTGGATTTCAGGAGGAGTTGCAATACAGGCTGTACCTGGTACCACCGCAGGATTTTTCCAGGGGTGGGAGCGGCTTCTGGTTTTTCAAGGGCTTCTATGCCGGTCCTTACATGTCGCATCGGTTGTTGCAGCGCACGGTCACCTCATGGGACTGGATTTTGCAACAGAATGTGGACCAGGACGAAAACATCCAGGAGGTTGCCGGCGGCGTGATCTTGGGTATTCAGATTGCCTTGGGCAATAAGTTTTTCATGGATTTCTACACGGGAGGCGGTATCAAGCGCTCCTTCGGCGACATCCGAAACACCGATTTTATTCCCGTGACCCAGCCGGGATACAACGGGGTGTACCCCAAGGTTGGTTTCCAGATCGGCGTCGGGCTATAAGCTGCGTCGATTGGACCCCTAGCATGGCCTCGGGAACTCATACGTGAGTTCCACAAACCCATCCACGAGCGGGTGCATCTCCCGCAAACGTAGCGATACCTCGCCGGGCAGCTGCGAAAACAGTTTTACCCCATCTCCCAGCAACACGGGTGCGACCGTCACGACCATCTCATCCACGAGGTGATGCGCGAGCATGTAGGCATTGAGTTGGCCGCCGCCCACGATCCAGATGTTGTGTTTGCCAGTGGCTACCATCGCCGCAAAGAGGTCCTCGACCTGCACGACGGTTGTGTCAGGGGTCTTGGGTTGCAGGTCGCGGCTGGAAACGACGATGCAGGTTTGTGAGGCGTATGGCCATTCGCCAAAGGTGAGGACCTGCTCGTAAGTGAGCCGGCCCATGATCAAGACCTCGGTCGCCGCGATAAATGGGGCGATGCGTGCAAGGACTTCGGGATTGCGAGATGCGTTTTCGAGCCAGGCGATGCTGCCGTTTGGGTCGGCGATGTAGCCGTCGAGGCTCATGGCGATGTGCAGGGTGCGTTTCATGGCATTAGGTCAGTAGGTCATCGTCGCGCTCCAGCATCAAGATGGAGCCTTGTTGTACGATATAGTATTTTTCGTCTTGGTACACCACCTCGTAGGCCGCGCGTTTCAGGAAAATGGCCAAGTCGCCGACCTTGGCTTGCAGGGGCACGTACTTGATGCGCTCGTCGGCGGCTTTCCAAGGCTCCAAGTCATCGGGCGGGATGGGGATCGGATAGCCGGGGCCGATCTTCATGATCCATCCCCAGCCGATCTCCTCTTTTTCCTCCACGCCCGGCGGCAGGAACAATCCAGCCTTGGTGCGCTCGGTTTCCGCCTTGGGCTTGATGAGCACGCGGTCGCCGACCACGATCAGCTTGGACAATTTCTCAGCAGGGCTGTTTTCGACAGGCATTTCCATGGTGGTAAATATAGCAGTGAATGAACCACGAGAGGGTGTCAAATGTTGTGGAAAGCGATTCCAGCGCAAATTTTCCAGATTCTCCCGGCGCAAAAAGAAAAACATAGTTAAAAAACTATAAGAATAGTTGTATAACTAACCAAATAGTTCAATCTTTGTGTGGTACTTCAAAAACACAATGATTATGAAAAATTTGAATCGTTTCTTTTTGCTCCTGCTCACGGTCATGGCCTTTGCCACGGGTTGCCAACGCAACAGCTCCATTGGCGAGGGATCGACACCAAGCATCACCGAAACGCCCGTCGTCACGGCATCGGATGTGAACGCGTTGCCGGTGACGCCAGAGGTCACGACGATTGCATTTGAAGAGGTCGACCACAACTTTGGCGAGGTTGCGATGGGCGACAAGGCTGTGCACCGCTATGTCTTCAAAAACACCGGCACCGCGCCACTCATCATCGAGAGCGTGAAGTCCTCCTGCTCCTGCACGGTCGGCGACTACACCCACGAGCCCGTGGCCCCCGGCGAAAGTGGATTTGTGGAGACCTCCATGGAGGCCAAGTCGGTCGGCGTGTTCAAGAAAACCGCCACCGTCACCGTCAATACCGATCCGCGCAACCATATCTTGAGCTTTTCGGGCGAAGTCGTAGAATGAGCTTGACGGGAAAAACCCAGACCATTTGGAGCTGCATGCTGCTCGGGGCGAGTCTCGCCTGGGCGGCATGCAGCCGTTCGGAGCCTGCTCGAAATGTACCTCTGCCATCATCCGTTGGACTTGTGCACCTGCGATTTTTCCTTAATTTATTGATTATCAGGAGAATTCGCTTCTTTCCATTCCTCATGGTCGGTTTCATCAAACCCTGCCATGTACAGCTCCACATACCCGCACTTGAAACAGGCGATGGATTGTAGCGGATACAGCTCAAACCCACTTTCAAACCACATCTTGAAACCCTTTTTAGGTTCGGCGACATAGAGTTGCTGCTGATCGGCGGTGGTCCAGGTGCGCAGTGGTCTGATGTCGGTGGATTTGCATTTGAGGCAGGTGCCGTTTTTCATGATTCGTTTTTCCTCTTTGTACGCAGCAGAAACAATTTTGTCATCGCGGCGGAATAAACTATATTTGTAGTTCAGCACGAAAGCACATGAGCAAGAAGCTATTGACAGGTTTGGAGTTGCAGGTGATGAACTTGCTCTGGGACAAGGAAAAGTCATTTGTGAAGGCATTGGTAGACGAGTGGCCACACGAGCCGCGGCCCGCCTACAACACGGTTTCCACCGTGATCCGCATCCTGGAGGAGAAAGCTTTCGTATCACACGAGGCATTTGGGCGCTCGCATCGGTATTTTCCATTGGTGAAGCGCGAGGAATACCAGAAAAACTTGATGAAAAACGTGCTCCAAAACGTGTTTGCTGGCGACGTGACCTCCATGGTCTCGACCCTCGTGGACAATGAGCAGATTTCGTCGACCGAGCTGGACGCCATCCGCAAACTGATTGACGAGGCCGAATGAGTCTGCTGAGCTATATCTGCTCCACGATATTGCTCTCTTGGATGGGCCTGGCAGCCTATGGCCTGCTGCGGCTCATGCGTCCATCGGTCGCGGCGCGCCGCGCGATGCTGTGGCTGGTCTTGGCGGTGAGCCTCATCCTGCCGCTCACACCTCCCTTTACCCAAACCAATTACCGCCACATCGGCATCCAAAAAGATGCCGACGGCAGGCTGCAAGCGGTCCTGCACAGCCCCGTCCCCGTCGGGGCGACCGACGTTCAGGACTTTTGCCATTGCGCGCAGCCCCAGGCCGGCGACGTGATCCTGTACCAGACGAGCCGCGTCTACGACTTCCTGCTGCGGCACCAGTTTGTGCTGCTCGCCCTGCTCACGGGCACGGGCTTGCTGCTCTCGCTGCGCATGTTTGTGCAACTGGGCCGCCTGCTGTGGCGCACACGCCGCCACCGCGCCGAGTGGCTCGACCTGGACGGCAAGCGCGTGCGCATGGTGCGCGACGTGCCCGGGCTGTCGGCCGCCTCTCTGCGGCTGTTTGGCAAATACATCTTCTGGAGCCAGGCACTCGACCAGTTGAGTGCCGAGGACCAAGTCGCTGTGATGCTGCACGAATATTCCCACCTGAAGCAATGCAATTCTTGGGAAAAGATCTTCCTCGCCGTCCTGCAGCTCATCTGGTGGGTGAATCCGGCATTTTATTTTGTCTCCAAGGAGCTCGAGCTGCTGAGCGAATTCACGGCCGACGCCTATGCCATCGCCCAGATCGGCACCCGCAAGCAGTATGCGGGCCTGCTCCTGCGCATGAAGACCGGCGAGGCATTTGCGCCCCTCCAGTTTTTCAAGGGCAGCCGCTTGCGCCACCGCATCGAGCTCGTGCTCGATGCCCAGCCGAGCCCACGCATGCGCCTCGCGCCAGCCGTCCTGCTATGGCTCGTGATCATGCTGCCCGGCGAGCTGCTCGCCAAGCGCATCGTGAAGGAGCAATTGCAAGACATCGAGGTCTACGAATTCCTCACCGAATGCAACCAAGAAACCGGGCAGCAGCAATTTTGCCGCAAGTGTACCTACGAGGTCTATGAAAATTGCTACAAGGAATACCCCGAGGTGCCTTGTGAGGTCCCCGGTCCCGAGGCGCACTGAACTTGTAGATTTCCAAAAGAATACCAAATTTGGGGCATGCATAAATCCGCATTCAGTTATCTGTTGCTGGCCCTGGTCTGGCTGCCAATCTCGGCCCATTCGCAAGCCACCGTCGGACTCACCCAGCCAGACGCCGGTGGATTTGGTGGCTATACCCTGGTCGCCCCGATGGGGGACCACGATACCTACCTGATCGATGCCTGCGGGCAGCTCATCAATACCTGGCAGAGCGACTACAATGCGGGTCTCGTGGCCTATTTGTTGGAAGACGGGAGTCTGCTGCGCGCCTGCAGGATCCCCAATCAACAGGGAGCCATCGGCGGCGGCATCGTCGAGCGCCGCGATTGGAACAACAACCTGGTTTGGACCTATACCTATTCGGGTCAAAATTATCGCCAGCACCACGACATCAGGATGATGCCCAACGGCCATGTCTTGCTGCTCGCCCGGGAAAAGAAAACCACCGTTGAATGTATGGCCAGTGGCCGCAACCCGGCATTGATGGGCAATGTGGGCTTGCAGATGGAGTACATCGTCGAGGTCGCACCCATCGGGCCAGACAGCGGCGAGGTGGTCTGGGAATGGCACATGTGGGACCATTTGATCCAAGACTTTGATTCCGCACGGCTCAACTATGGCGTGGTGGCCGACCACCCCGAGCTGCTGGACTTCAATTCATCGACCACCACCTCCACAGACTGGATCCATTGCAACGCCGTCTGTTACAATCCGGCGCTGGACCAGATCATCTTGAATTCCCGCAACCAAAATGAGTTTTGGATCATCGACCACAACACGACCACGGCCGAGGCGGCGGCACACAGTGGCGGCGCACATGGCAGGGGCGGTGATTTTCTCTACCGCTGGGGCTGCCCCTCCAACTATGACCGTGGCACGGCTGGCGACAAGCAGCTCTTTGTGCAGCACGACGCCCAGTGGATCGAGCCGGGCCTGCCTGGCGCGGGACAGATCATGGTCTTCAACAATGGCGATGGCCGCCCGGCTGGGCAATTTTCCACGGTCGTCGTGATCCAGCCACCGGTCGACGCGCAAGGCGACTACCCGCTCAGCCCCGGCCAAGCCTGGGGACCAGCGAGTCCCAGTTGGGTCTACCAAGCGCCCAACCCGACCGATTTTTACTCGCCGATCATCTCTGGCGCCCAGCGTCTCCCCAATGGCAACACCCATGTGTGCGAGGGGTCCAATGGCCGAATTTTTGAAGTGGACAGTCTTGGGAATCAAGTCTGGGAATATGTGGTACCGCTTTCATCGGGGGTGCCGATCACGCAGGGCACGGCGCCGAACAACAATTCCACTTTTCGGTCCTACCGCTATCCTGCCTCTTATCCAGGCTTTGCAGGCAGGGTCTTGACACCGGGCGACCGCATCGAGCTCAACCCCTTGCCACTGCCGGCCGCCTGCCTACCTGCGGGGGTTTCCGATTTGCCGGATGCCGTGACCGTCTCGCCCAATCCTTTCCAGCACAGTCTGGAGTTGCGGGCTCCTCTCGGATCCCGCTACGTGTTGCGCAACATGCTGGGCTTCGTCGTGGGCGAGGGCCAGGTCGTGGAGCAGGTCACCCCGCTTGATTTTGCAGGCCTGAGCAAAGGCATTTACCTACTTCACCTCGCCAGTCCCGAGGGTTACCAGGTGCTGCGGCTCGTCAAGCAGTGAAAAAATAGGCCCGATTTCGCCCCCTGACCCTCCCGTTTCAGCTCCAATTGTGGCTCGATTCTTACCTGCCGTCGTCGTTTGGTGCGATTTTGGCGTAATGCAACCCATGTGATTTTGGCTGTTTTGGGTGAATGAGACAATGATTGGCAAAGGTTACGTGCCCCCAAGCGTGTAATCCCAGCCAAAAATGGGCTCGTGGAATTTTAGACGCTTCTGCACCATGATGTCGTTGAAAGTACATCGACATCATTAATTGCAAAAGACTATGAGCACCATGAACGTCATCCACGCAGATCTCAACGACATCATCTTTGACGATCGCAACAAGGCCTACGGCGCCTACCACATCCGCAAGGAATATTCCAAGACCGTATGGCAGGCCTTTGGTTTGGCAGCTAGCTCCTTTTTGGGACTCACGCTCTTGTTTTTCTTCCTCGGTCGCACGGCTCCGGCAGCGGTGGAGGAGCTGTCCCAAATGATCGATGCCAGCGAGGTGAACCTGCAACCGAAACTGCCCGAGACGCCCAAGACCATCCCGGTCGTGCCAGATGAGCCCAAGGAGGAGGCCAAGCCCGCCGAGAAAATGAAGGGCATGGACACCCAAAAATTTGACCTGGTGAAACCTGTGGCCACGGCCGACCCCAATGCCACGATGGCCGCCGACTCCAGCTTCAAGGACAAGCAACCCGGCCTGGCCACGACCGACTCACTCGGCAATGGCGCGCTCGGCGGCGACCCCAATGGCAAGAAGGGTGGCGATCCAGCCATCAAGGACATTGGAAATGGCACTGGTAATGCGAACAAAAACGACATTCCAGACCCCTTCACGCCATTTATGGGAGAGTCTCCCAAGCCGATGAACCTCGATGTCATTCGCAAGGCCATCGGTTACCCGGCCGACGCGCGCGACATGAAAATGGAGGGCAAAGTCGATTTCAGGATATTGGTCGATGAGCAGGGGCATTACATGCGCCACATCACCCTCAAGCGCAGCCACCCGATTTTTGAGGATGCTTGCGTCAGGCAGCTCAAGAACCTGCAATTCGAGCCCGGCAAGATGGGCGACAAGCCCGTCAAAGTCTGGGTGGTGATCCCATTCAAGTTTACGTTGGCGAGATAGGCAGTGCTAACGCTGCTTTGTGGGGTAGCGCCTCGACCGCCCCTGTACAGGCCACCTGCCCGTACAGGGGCGGTGCGCATAGGCCTATTTCTGATCGCGGCGGCGGCGCTTGCCCTCGTACCAATCCTCAAAGCGCACCACCTCCTGCCCGCCGCTGTCCCAAAGCAACTCGGTACGCAGCCGGTGCAATTCCTGCTCCTCTCCAGCTACGGCGGTAAACTTGAACTCGATGCGGTCTTGGGCCACGAGCAGCTTGTAAATGCTGCGCATGCGCGGGGAGGCGTTGTAGCGCGCCAAGTGCTTGCGCAGGTTTTCCAGTTTCTGGCTTGCGATGTCGCCCTGCCCCTTGTCGATGAGCAACAGGACCTCAAACAGGCGGATGGACGTGAGCCAAGTTTCCTTGCCCAGGTTCACGTCGTGGCAATCTTGCAGGATCAACCATGCGCGGTGGTAATCGCCCTGATGATAGGCGACGCAGCTCTCCACATAGCTTTGCGCACCCCTCGAGACTGGATTGTTGAGCGCAACCTTGGACATGGGCTCCTGCTTCATTTCCTCGAGGATCTTCACGGCCTCCTCCAACTTGCCATCGTAGAGGTAGCAGTAGATGAGCATGAAAGCGATGTGGTGCTGGGCCCTGGACTCGGGAGCCAAGAAGCTCCGTGCCTTGAGAAACGACTCGGTGGCCGCCGCGTAGTGCTCGCAACGCAACGCCAGTCTGCCGCGCTGAAACCACGTGTCACTCAAGCGGAGCAGGCTGCGAATGCCCTCGTGTTTTTTCAAGATCGCCATGGCTTGCTGTGCAGCTTCCATGCCCGTCTCAAATGAACGGATGAGGAAGCAGTAGTGGACCTTGAGCATTTGCATGAAAAAATCGGCCCGCGGGCTGTACACCTGCCGCAGGCTCTCCTCCAGTGCCGGCAAGTGCGCCTCGGCAAAGGCAATGCGCGCCTCGTCTTCCGTGATTTGATTGGTGTGCAGCGACAAGAACTTGCGCATGAGCCCGATGGCGTTGATGTCACATTCCTGTTGCACGAGGGCCTTTTGGATTTGGATGGACAACTCCTCAAACCGCTCGGTGCCGGTGCGGTCGAGCCCGCGCAAGCGGATGAGCGCATCGACCTCCAGCTCGGGTGCGTTGCAGCGTGCGGCCAGTTCGCGTGCCTTTTCCATGTATTCGATCGCCAGGCTGGAAAGCTGGCGCTCCTGAAACGCCGTGGCAAAAAGGATCGTCTTGCGGTACTCGATCAGGTCGTGGTGAAATGGGGCCTCGTGGTCGCGCTTGCTGGATTCGGGATTCACACTCAAGATCAGGAATTCCGTCATTTTCTCCAGCAGGCGGTGCTTCATCATGATAAACGCCTTGGACCGCAACTCGCCATACAGTTTCTCGGCGGCTTGCTCCTGGGTCGTTTCTGGGTGCTTCTCGATCAATTTCAGAAATTCCAGCGCCTTGTTTTCCCCCTTGAGATGGAAGGCTTCGAGGTAGCAGCGAAAGCCCTTGCGCTCCCCAGGTGAAAAAGTGAAGTAAAGTTGTTTTACCCGATTCATTTTGTTTCACATTCCCCAATCAACAACAGCAGAATAGATGTGGCAAGCACGCCGATTACCTTGCGGCGCTTGTGCCATTTCTTTTGAATCTGTTTCAAATTAAGTAGTTTAGGCGAATTATTCCAATAAGTATGTCGATCACGGTACAATCTCCTGAAAAGAAGACACGCAGGTTTGTGGACACGGATTTTGTCGTGACCGACTGGGCACATCTGCAGCCCTATTTTGACAGATTGCTTGCAGCCCCGCTGGAAACGACCCAGGCGGTCGAGGATTGGTTGCGGATGTCGAGCGAGCTCAATTTTGTGATCGCCGAGGAAAAAGCTTGGCGATTCATCCGCATGACCTGCAATACCACCGACGAGGCCATCAAGGACCTGTATGAGCAATTCAGCTCAGAGATCCTGCCTGAGCTCTCGGTGCAAGCCAATGAACTCCTGAAGAAACTCTATGGTGCGCCAGGATTTGCGAGCCTCGATCCAGACAGGTACCTGGTGCTCAAGCGCAGCGTGATCAAACGCATCGAGCTGTTTCGGGATGCCAACGTGCCGCTGAGCACCGAGATCAGGCGGCGGTCCCGGGAGTTTGATGAGATCGCATCGGGTTTCTCGGTGGAGGAAAATGGCAAGCAGATCACGCTACAAAAAGCAGGTGCCTTTCTGGAAAACAAAGACCGCGCCCTGCGTGAGCGCATGTGGCGCAAGATCACCGGCACGAGGCTTGCCGCCAAGGATCGGCTCAACGCGTTGTTTAGTGACCTCGTGGGATTGCGCCACCAAGTGGCCCAAAATGCTGGCTTCCAATCCTTTGCAGACTACAAGTTTGAGGCATTGGGAAGATTTGACTACACGCGCCAGGATTGTTATGCCTTTCACGACTCGATCGAACGTGTCGTGAAGCCCCAGCTTTGTGCCCGCAGCCGCGAACGGCAGCGGCATTTGGGCATCCCAGATTTGCGGCATTGGGACCTCTTGGTCGATGAATTTGGAAAGGAGCCGCTGCATCCTTTCCAGCAGGCCTCAGATCTCATCGATGGTTCCATTCGCATCATGGACCGATTGGGGCCGAGTTTTGCCGACAAGCTGCGACTCATGCAGCAGATGGGCCATTTGGATTTGGAATCCCGCCTCGGCAAGGCACCCGGGGGTTACAATTATTCACTGCCTGAGACCGGCGTGCCCTTCATTTTCATGAATGCCGTCGGCACCCAAAGCGACCTCACGACGATGCTGCACGAGATCGGGCACGCACAGCACTCGTTTGCCACCCAGTACATCGACATCTCGGAGTTCAAGCACATGCCTGCCGAGCTCGCCGAGCTTGCCTCGATGAGCATGGAGCTGCTGACGATGGATTTCCTGGAGGAGTTTTACGACAATCCCGAATCCTTGCGCCGGGCGCGCCGCGAGCAACTCATGCGTCCGCTCACGCTCCTCCCATGGATCGCCTCCATCGATGCCTTTCAGTTTTGGGTCTATGACCATCCCGGGCATACAGCGGTCGAGCGTGAGCAGGCTTGGAAAGACATTTTCCTTCGATTCCACGGCGACTACATCACCTGGGAGGGCGATGATGAAATCCTGCGTTCGCTGTGGCAGAAGCAAGGTCACATTTACGACGTGCCCTTTTATTACATCGAATACGGCATCGCTCAACTAGGCGCCATCGCTGTGTGGCGCAACTATCGCTTGGATCCCAAAAAGGGCCTAGCAGATTACCTCCACGCATTGAGCCTGGGGTACACCCGCCCGATCCCCGAGGTATATGCTGCAGCTGGCATCCGGTTTGATTTTTCGGAGTCCTACATCCGCGAATTGATCGACTTCATGGTGAGCGAGATCGAGAAGATCGATCGCGACGAATTCTAATCACCCCGCATGGAGAAGCCCAAGAGCTACTGTGAAGCCGTCTGGCGCATGGACGATGACAGTGTGCATCGCCACTACCATGATCAGGAATACGGCTTTCCGATTTTTGACGACGACATGCTGTTTGCAAGGCTGGTCTTGGAAATCAACCAGGCGGGCCTGTCTTGGACCACGATCCTCAACAAAAAAGACGGCTTCTTTCGGGCGTATGACAATTTCCGATTGCACAAAGTGGCCGCCTACGGCGAAGCGGAGATTGATCGCTTGCTCAGCGACCCAGGCATCATCAGAAACCGGCTCAAGGTGCTCGCGGCGATCCACAATGCACAGGTGATCTTGCAGTTGCAGGCGGCGCATGGCTCCTTCAAGGCATGGATAGACCAGCATCACCCCAAGCCCAAGGAAGAATGGGTGAAAGTATTCAAGAAGACCTTCAAATTCACCGGCGGCGAAATCGTAAATGAATTCCTGATGAGCACAGGCTACCTGCCCGGCGCGCACATCGACAGCTGCCCCATCCACCGCCGGATCTTGGAGTTCGAGCCAGCCTATTTGCGAGGCTGAGTCAACGCAACCCCACCCGAATCACAAACTTCAACCCCGACCAGCGTTCATCCACCACTCAGACCATCACATCCACCAGCCCAGTCGGCAAGATCACCGCCCACAATACGTTTTCATCCAAGTCACTCGGCATCTTGGAACCCAAACCCACCAATTCAGCAGAGCCCATTCAACCCCAAGCACGATTCTGCACTGATAAGATCAAAAACCCCAGCCCCACCAATTCAGCAGAGCCCATTCAACCCAAAGCACGATTCTGCAAATTCTGAGAATTCTGCTCCTATTTGGACAAAGGCAACTTGGTCCCCTTCTCCAACCGAGCCACCGGATAGCGCATGTAAGTCGGCTCCATGTGCTTGGAGCGTTGGTAGATAAAATCCATCTGCAACCAGTCGCTTTTGGCAAATGCCGTGTCAGACTTGACCTTGTCTTGCAAGTCCTGCTTCAACTTGGGGTCGGCATCGAGCATGCGCTGCGCCTCTGGGTCGAAGACATAGGCGCTGAAATTCTCCTTGCGGGAAAGCACCGGGTCAAAGAAGTTCCAGCTCAGATAGCTGTCGATGCCCAGCGGCTCCAAGGTCTCGACGATGAAGCGATTGGCCTCCTGGTCGGTGTAGATTACATAGTCGCCCGCCCAAAACTGCACCTGCTGGGTTTCCTTCTTGACCTCGATTTGGCCCAGCGGGAAATGGCCTTCATAGGGACGGTCGGGCGCCTCGTACTTGGAAACCTTGTACATCGCGACCTCGGTGGTCACATCCTCGCTGAGCCGCTGCATCGCCACGCCGCTCAATTTCAGGCGCTCGATCACCGCATCCCAGGCCTGCGGCACGATGTAGGCCATGGGCTTGGTCACCGTGATCTCGGGCACGTAGTGGTTGTAAAAGGGAATGTTTTTGGTCCAGGGCAGCGTCTCGTCGTAGGCGATGCGCGGGAAACCCGTGACCGTGCTCGGAGAGATCGTCGCCGTGAAGCCCTTGAACGGTATCTCCACGCTGATCTTGGGGTCGAGCTTCCATTTCAAGGTGAATTCCTTTTGGGCCTTGATCGCCTCCAGGGCTTCCTTGCGCAGGCGACCGATGATTTTGCGGTCGCGGTTCACGATCTTGAGCACATTCATCATCAAGTGGTAGGTGCCATAGACGCGGTCCTCGTGCTTCTTGAGCATGTGGGACTCGGTCGTGTAGGCCATCGCCCCAAAGAGGGAGGCGTAGCCGGTGCTGTAGCGTGGATGATCGTAAAACGTGCTGATGCCAGAGTCGGGCACCATGTCCCAGCCCAATGTCTGCACATAGGGACACATTTCATAGTTGGCATCCTTCATCTTGGCGCTCACCTCGGGGTTCAAGATCGTCTCCATGTAGTTGGCGAGGGCAGGATCCATCTTTTCCTTCATCGTGGAGATGTAGGTCATGATGTACTGGTAGTCTGAGCCGTTGCTGGTATGCGTGTCAAAAAAGACATCGGGCCGCCACTCGGTGTAGATTTTGGCAAAGGCACGTGCATTTTTGGAATCTTGCTTGATGAAGTCGCGGTTGAGGTCCAGGTTCTGGCCATTGCCACGGAAGCCGTAGGCTTCGGGGCCATTTTGGTTGGTGCGGCTCACGCTGTTGCGCACGAGCATGCCGTCCACATTGTAGGCGGGGATGATGCAGATGGCAATGTGCTCGAGGAGCGGCGCGAACAACTTGTCGAGCGCCAGGTCACGGGCCATCATCATGCTGGCATCGATGCCGTCGGGTTCGCCGGGATGGATGCCATTCATCACCATCACGATCCGCGTGTCGGCTTGGCGGAGCGGCACGGGATGGAAAATCTTGCTGCCCGTGATCACCACCAGGTGCATCGGCTTGCCGACATCGGTGGCATTGTCGTATTCGAAGACCTTCACGACCGGGCTCGCAGCCTCCAGGCCTTTGTAGAAGGCGACCATCTCGGCGTAGGTAGTTGTGGTGTTGGGGCCATTTTTCTCAAATGGCGTGGGCATTTGCTCCTTTGCTCCCTGGGCGAAAACCCAACTGGGAAGGGAAATCAGCAGTAAGACAATCAATCGAAGCTGGCGCATAGAAAAGTTTTGTGATAATACGCGTTGACGATGCAGGCATTCCACCCTACCGGGCAAAAAGCGAACCAAGATAAGAATTTCTGGCCATGGTGGAGCCTAGGACATTGGCAGGATCGGCAGTTGAAACGAATGGGCTATTGGGTTGCCCCCTCTGGACCGCTGGCTTGCGTACTCTCAAAGAAATCGAGCACATTGCTGATTTCGGATCCCCAATAGGCAAAATCGTTGCCTCGATCGGCGGGCAGGTTGAGGCGCAATTGCAGCGGGGGTTTTTGCGTCTTGAGGAGGTCATACAGCCGCAGCGTCTGGGCATAAGGCACGACGTCGTCGGCCTTGCCGTGGCCCAGGTACACGGCGGCCTGAATCTTTGTGGAGCCCTCGAGCACATTTTCCGCCATATCCCAGCGTTGCGGAAACGACTCATATTCCCCCAGGAATCCTCTGTACACATTGTCGCCCTTCATCGCAGCTGGGTTGTAGTCACCAGATAGCGCCGCTACTGCCACAAAGGCGCCCGGCATCTCCTCAGCGAGCAAAATCGCCCCCCGCGCCCCCGAGGAGGCACCCAATACAAAGTTCTGTCCGTCTTCCTTCAAGAGGCAATAGTTGTTGCGCAGGTCCGGGATCAACCGCTCCTTGACCCACTTGATCGTCGGGGCACTTCGCCAGTCTTCGCGGGTCTCTGGATAGGTGGCTTGGGCATAAATGCTCTTGCCCATTTCAGGCAAGATGAGCCGGTAACCGCGCTTGAGCGCCTTGTTGCAGAACCGTGCGTGCATGCACCAATCTGCCCGGCTTGTATTCCAGGGGTGCAACACCAGCAAATCGCCGACATATTTGTCCTCAGGCATCAAGAGGTCCACAGCCACGCCTTCCACATCCACGGTATTGCGGCCGATGGGCAGCCGGCAGCCCTGTGGCGCTGCCGGACCTTGGACACTCTCTGGTGTGTTCGATGCTTCAGATCCGTGCTCATTTACCCCAAAGCCCCCGCAGCGCGAGAGCAGCAGCAGGCAGATCGTAGGAAATAGCAAACGAGAAAGCAGGTGCCGCATGAAGGGTTTAGGGACTAATACCGAATCGAAATAGATCAGTGCAAGATAATCAATCGATGTGGATAAGTGGGAATCTTATGGTCCGAATTCTATGGGAGACCCCGCCACAAATCAAAAAACAAGGCAGCAGACGGAATCTTGCGCCCATCTGCTGCCTTGATCGAAAGCCTCCTCACCCTTTTAAATGCCTGAGAAGGAATTTCGCAGGGCAGTTGCAGGAGCGGGGAGACGAATGAAGACGTGTCTTATTTGCGGCCGGTGAACATGCTGCCGATCATGCCGCCGACATCGTCGATGGCGCTGCCGTCGTGGTCGCGGTCCAAGATGGCCGTGATGAAGCCACCCATGCCAGAGGAAGCACCCTGATTGCCGGTGACCATGCTGCCGATCGTGCCCAGCAATCCGCCGCCAGCCTGCTCTTGCTGCTGATCGTTTTCATGGTTCTGCGAGAAACCGTTGAGCATGCTGGAGAGAATGTCTGCCCCAAAACCGTCTTGGCGCTTCTTGGCACCGATCATGCCGAGCACGAGGGGCGCAGCCATGGTAAACAAGCGGGCGGTGCTCTCCATCGAGAGTCCGCTGGATTGGCTCACGGCGCTCTCAGCGACTGGACGCTTGCCGCCCAGCACGTGGCCCAGGATGCCGTCACCCTTGCCCAAGGCGGGGTTGTTCAGCAGCGATGGCAGCATGCTCAGGATGCCGCCGTCGTGGTCGCGGTCAAGCGCATTCGACAAGGCATTGGCACCTTCTGGCGTGCTGGCATTGCGTGCCAATGCACTCACCATCAAGGGCACGAAGGCACCCAGGGCCGATTGGGTCTGGGCTTTGTCGGCGCCAAGGGATTGGCTCAAGGCATCGATTTGACCCGATCCGAGCTGCGAAGTGAACATGTCTAGAAAATTCATAGTCTTTGGGCTTCTATTTGAGGCACGACACGAAATTAATCGATGCCTCGCTCCCAAGCCAAGCAATTCGACCAAGGATCTCATTTGCTCGACCAGCACACCCGTTTGCAGGAAATGAAAAGCCCCAATGCTGCGCACAACATTGGGGCTTCTGGAAAGTGTAGCGGGTCCCGATTACTTGGCGCCGCCCATGAACTTGCCGGCCATGCCCTGCACATCGTCCATGATGCTGCCGTCCTTGTTTTGGTCCAGCAAGCCGGTGATCATCTTGCCGATGCCGGCAAAGTTGCCACCTTGCAGCACGCCACCGATGGCCCCGAGGCCGGGGATACCCGAAAACATGCCCGCACCCGGGGTTGCAGCGGCTGGCGCAGCTTCGGTCGGGTTGGATTCACGCTCGTGTGTCTCGGCAAATGTGTTGAGCATTTGCGCCATGAGGGCGGCGTTGATATTCTCTTCTTTTTTCTTGGCACCGATCATTCCCATCAAAATCGCAGCCGTGATCGTGAACAGCTTGGTGGTCGATGTGGGATTCAATCCACTGGCCTTGCTCACCATCGCCTCTGCGGCCGGGCGGTTGCTGCCCAAGATGCCGCTGGCAAGTGCGTCGCCATTGCCGATACCACGGTTGGCATACAGCTCGGGCAGCTTCATCAAGATGCTGCCGTCGTGGCCCTTGTCCAGCTGATCGCTCAATGCCTTGGCGCCGGCATCGGTGCGGGTGTTGCGTGCCATGGCGCTCACCAGGATGGGTACCACCTGGGCCGAGCCGACGATCGCCTGCTCATTCGTGGATCCGATGGCTTGCGCAATCGCGCTGAATTGCTGCTCGCCGAGCTGATCACTGTAGATGTCAAAAATCGTCATAGGAAAACGGATAGGAATTCTAATTCAAAATCGATGAACAAAGGTAGGCCAAACTTCTGGTCTTCTGGGGGCTTTCGACAGTTTCTTCAAAATTCACGGTGAATGCCGCTCGATTGCCGTCAAACAACTAAATGGAGCCTTGTCTCAACCATGAGCAAGGGCACCACGGCATCAATCCATTGCCTCGCCGAGCCTTGCGATTCCGTGGGATTCAAAAAACAGTGCAGGGCTGCCTCCATCGCGGGTCGGGAGTGGGGGTAATGTCGGGCAAATGAAACGAGACAGGGATAGAGATCAACCGTGTATCTGCCCTCACGCTCCATCACCAATTCAAAGCCCACGCGCAGCACTGTCTTGGCAAAGCCTTGGAGGAATTGTACCTTCTCCGGGGAAGCGGGCTGGTTTTCGTAGGTCGTTTTCCAAATCTCAAGTTCAGAAGCCAGCCATTTGAAATGGAAGGCCACATAGCGATCTGCCTTGTATGCAGGCCAGTGCCGGGTGTCGTCCTCCCCAAAGACACAAAGCCCTTGGGTCTTGAGCACAAACTTGACCGAGGGGTTGCAGCCGGGGATTTCCAAGTCGCGGTGGGCGATGGCAAAGTCCACCAGGTTGGCGATCGGCCCCCAATGCTTGAGATCGTCTTGCGCGTCCTGTGCCCATGCGGGCTTGCCCCATCGCACAAAAGGCTCGTCTGGGCGCGGGTTCAGGATGCAGACCACGTCTACATCCGACACACCAGGCACATACAATCCTCGGGGAACCGAACCTCTGAGATAGACGGCAACAAGGCGCTCGCCCTCTTGGCGCAGGCAGGTGGCGATGAGCGCGTCGACCAGCGGCCGCAAAGCTGCATCGATCTTGAAAGAAGCCGTCGGGTTTTGGATATGGCCCGCGGCATCCAATTCAAAATAGCTGCCGATGGCGGTGATCGGGATCACTGTAGCTTGGGATTGTCTTTGTGGCGCGTCGCGTCGCGCTGGGTCTTCTTGTCGAGGTTGCGGCGCAATGCGGCCTCCAGGTCGATGCCCGTCTGGTTGGCAAGGCAGATGAGCACAAACAAGACGTCGGCCAGTTCGTCGTCGAGGCGGTGCTCCTGGTCGCTGGCCTTGAAACTCTGGTCGCCATACTGCCGGGCGATGATGCGCGCCACCTCGCCTACCTCCTCGGTGAGCATCGCCATGTTGGTGAGTTCGGAGAAATACCGAACGCCATAGTCCTGGATCCATTGATCGACCGTGGCTTGTGCTTCTTTTATCGTCATTGCGTGATGAATATCATTTGAACCACCCACTCGACTTGAATCCCAACGAAGAGCAAGAAAGCAAGCACCGCAGACACGGCATTGGCACGGCCCATGTGGGGTAATTGGCCGCGATTTTCCAGCCATCGCTGCATCCAAACGGCTGCCGGCATGACGATGAGCGGCAGCAGCGGCAGGTGGTAGGTGGGATGGGAGAATGAGAACCAATAAGGCATGGAATGCAGCACAATGAATCCAAGGAGGATCGCCAGCGTGCTACTAGGCAA